>JAHEYA010000487.1 GCA_023251855.1 Bacteroidota bacterium | reverse complement strand
TTCTTAGGTAAACCTCTGTAGGCTCTTAATATAGCCATTCCACCTTCTTTTTCTTTTCCTTCGGTCAACATTTTTTTTGCTTCGGCCAAAGCGCCATTTACATAAGCTCTTTGTGCGCTCACAATTTTTTCGATACGTGGCTTAAGGGGCGCAAACTCCTGGTTATCGCCTTTTGGGGTAGGTCCTGAAATAATTAATGGTGTACGTGCATCATCAATCAATACACTATCAACCTCATCTACAATTGCGTAATTATGTTTACGTTGAACCAAGTCCTCCGGACTACGAGCCATATTGTCACGCAAATAATCAAAACCAAATTCATTGTTGGTTCCAAAGGTAATGTCTGATAAATAGGCTCTTCTGCGCTCTTCGGAGTTAGGTTCATGTTTGTCTATGCAGTCAACGGATAAACCATGAAATTCAAATAAGGGGCCGTTCCATTCGGAGTCACGTTTTGCAAGATAATTATTTACCGTAACCACATGAACGCCTAGTCCTGAAAGCGCATTCAAATAAACCGGCAAAGTGCCTACAAGAGTTTTTCCTTCGCCTGTTCCCATTTCTGAGATTTTTCCCTGATGCAACACAATACCACCGATCAATTGAACATCATAATGCACCATATCCCAGGTAACAGTATTACCTGCAGCTTCCCAGGCGTTCTTCCAGAATGCTCTGTTATCAACAATTTCAATAGAGTCGCGTTTTGCAGCAAGATCTCTATCCATTTGAGTTGCCAATACTTCAATAACACTATTTTCTTTAAAACGTTTTGCGGTTTCTTTCATCACAGCAAAAGCTTCCGGTAAAAGCTCATCAATAATTTCTTTATTTTTTTCAATAATTATTTTTTCTAATCCATCAATTTCTTCGTAGAGCGCCTCTTTTGCTTCAACATCAAGGTTTATATCGACATCAATTTTTTTTCGGATATCATTTATTTGGTTTTGTTCGGCTGAAGAATATTCTTTGATACGCTTTTTGAATTCAGGAGTTTTAGCACGCAGCTCATCATTACTAATGTTTGCCAGTTGCGCATATTCCGTGAGTATATCATTAAGAATGGGTTGTATTTCTTTTAAATCTCTATCGGATTTGGTTCCAAAAATTTTGGAAATATTTTTAGTGATAAAATCTAACATTGTATAGAATGTATTTTAATATAATTAATAGGATCGTACCATACCGGTCATATCCGAAGTGGTGGCAAATTTAGTTAAAATAAGGTTTTGTATCATGATTTTTTTTTGATGCTTCAAGGTCCTGTTTTCAAAGGTTATAATTGTATTATAGCGATTTGTTAAATCGATGCCGATTGACAAATTTTGTTCCCTTTATTTGGAATCTGCCAATTTAGCAGAAGCTTCTTGTGTCGCATTAAGGAAGAAGCCAGTCAGAAGTGATTACACAAAATATTTTACCTTTTCAGATACAATCTTCAAAATTTCTTTAGAATTAAAAGTTAAATTCGCGAATACATAAATTCATAACAATTGAAAATTTTATTGATTGAAGACGAAAAAGACCTGTTGGATTCCATGAAAACATATCTGGAATCGGAAGGTTATTTGTGTGAAACAGCCAATGATTATCAAAAAGCATCTGAGAAAGTACACTCCTATGATTACGATTGTGTGGTGGTGGACATTACGTTACCAAAGGGTAATGGTTTACAAATTGTTAAAGAATTAAAAGAAAAAAAATCAGAAGCAGGGATTATAATTGTGTCGGCTAAAAATTCTCTGGACGATAAACTGGCAGGATTAGAGCTTGGTTCAGACGATTATCTCACCAAACCATTTCATCTTTCTGAATTAAATGCTCGTATCAAAGCAATTGTTCGCAGAAAAAATTTCAGTGGCACAAATGATTTGATAATGAATGAAATAAAAATTGATTTCCCATCTAGAACTGCTTATGTAAACGGAAACGAATTAATACTTACTGCAAAAGAATATGAGCTGCTATTATTTTTTATAACAAATAAAAACAAAGTAATCACTAAGAACGCCATAGCAGAGCATCTTTGGGGTGATGATATGGATCAAAATGATTCATTTGATTTTATTTATACCCATATTAAAAATCTTAGAAAAAAAATGCTTGAAAAGGGTGCTGAAGATTATATAAAGACAGTTTACGGCATTGGTTATAATTTTTCTACTCAGTAAAAATGAAACTATTAAATAAAACAAGTATTTATTATTTATTGTTTGCATTGCCTGTGTTTGTTATGTGTTCGGTATTGCTATACCT
>JAHEYA010000486.1 GCA_023251855.1 Bacteroidota bacterium | reverse complement strand
GGAGCAAAAAAATAAATCAACGGAAAGCCCAATCCATCAGCATTTTCAGAATTTAAATGCTCGATCGTATTTTTAATATCGTAGGTTAAATATCCAAATAACCAACCTTTTCTTTTATCATAAAATTCCTGTAATTGCTCTAAACCATTTGCCAAAGTTGTTATATTAATCTCCTGATTGGAGCCAATAGCAATTAGTTTAGAAGTATGTAAATATTTTTTTTGGTTCTCTTTGTAATTAGAATCAAATACGCAAATAGTTTCAAAATGCTGTTTTAACCCTTCAATATTGATATTGATAACATCTGCCGAAACAGTGTAGTTTAATTTTTGTAACATGTACAAATATATGTTTAAAAAAAATTACTTTTTTAATAGCTTTTACCAAAATCATAAACATAGAAATCAAAATAAACAATCGTTATTTTAAAAAAAAATTATATATTAGCGTGTTTTTTGAAATTGTTAACTTTTAGATGTAATGCGCTTCAACAATTTCTCATCAAAAGGAAACACTTTATTAAGAACAATTATAAAACTAAAACTGAATCTATGGATTTTATAAAAACCTCTCTATCCCTTCACCAAGGGCTCGTTCAAAGAGTGTTTCGGACAAAACACATTTTTTTATTTGTAATCATGCTTCTCGTAAATTTTTCATTTGCGCAAACTGAAATAATCTCTGATTCAACTAAAGCAAAGCCTGATTCAATAGCTACCAACACTCCGGCTGTGGAAACAAAAATAAAATCTTCACCTGATAGTATTAAAAATGATTCTAATTCTGCCGAAAATATTCTTTACTCCGAGCATAAAAAAGTAAGCAAAAGAGTTGATACCGTTTTTTTTCTGGAAATCGCAAAACCTGCACTTACTGAGTCTAGTGCAACCTTTGATGCAGGTCAAAATTTTTCTACGTTTAAATTTACGGATAGCCAGGGAAATAAGGAAAAAGATTTCTCAGCAAATATCACAGGTTGCTTTAGTTTAGGTTATCAGTATGTAAAAAAAAGCGGACTGTTCATTCGTTCCAATGTTGGAATGCGTAAAGGTGGCGCCTCACTTACATTTGATGGGTTAGATATTAATTGGACTATCCAGTATGCTGATGTTAATGTAGGTATCGGATATATTTCTAACAAATGGCGCTTAAAACCCTACTTTTCTGCCTCTCCTTATTTCGCATACATGCTTAAAGCAAATGAAACTATTGGTACAAGCAATGTTGACATCAAAAAGGACAAATCTTTCAAAACCACTGATTTTGGGATATTTATTTCCCCCGGTTTAAGAATTGCTTTAACCAACTCTGTTGCTTTCTATGCTGAATATAAGTATATATTGGGTTTGCAGAATATTGAAACTGCAGCAGATCAGAAAGCATTCAATCGTGGTTTTTCTGTTAATCTTGGGATTTCTTTTACAATAGAAAAATTAAGACTTCCGCCACCAACTGTACTTCCTAAAAATGGACGCAAAGTGAAAAATTTTATGAAAAATAAAGAGGGAAAAACAGAGCCCGCAAATTAACGTATTAGCATTTTATAACTAAATTAAATTTTCAGATGAAAAAATCAATCATCGTTTTTGTATTGTCCCTGGCACCTTTTCTTTGGAAAGGATCAGGAAGTGAGGTCTTCGCCCAGTTAAGCGGTATAAATTATCAGGCTGTTGCTATTGATGAAAACGGAAAAGAAATACCAGGTGTTGATATAACAGGCACTGTTAACAATAATTCTATTGGAGTACGTTTTTCAATTTTAAGTGGAAGTGCCACCGGTCCGGTTCTTTATCAGGAAACACATACCACAAATACTGATCATTATGGTTTATTTTCATTAGTCATTGGTCTTGGAACTGTTACCAATGTTGGATCATTTCAACATCTGATTGATATTCCATGGTCGGCAGCAAATCAATTTTTAAAAGTTGAACTGGATATTAAAAATAATGGCACTTATAAACTGATGAGTAATCAACAATTAATGTCGGTTCCAACTAGTTTTTATTCATTAAAATCAGATACTGCCACTTATGCTTTAAATACTGGAACTCAGGTAAATGGTTCTACTGGCGCAACTGGTTCACAAGGCAATAATGGAGTTACGGGAGCCACCGGTATCAATGGAACTATAGGAACTAACGGAAATACCGGTGCTACCGGAGATATTGGAACTACCGGAAATACGGGTGATGTAGGTACAACCGGTGCAACAGGTGATCTGGGAGCAACAGGATCAACGGGTAGCTTGGGAAATACGGGTTC
>JAHEYA010000119.1 GCA_023251855.1 Bacteroidota bacterium | reverse complement strand
CAGCATAAAGGTTTGAATACCCATACCAAGGCTTTCTACATCAACTTCGGCATGATAACTTTTAATGATTTTTGCCTTCTCTAATTTTTTAACCCTTTCAAAAGTGGGGGTTGCAGAGAGTCCAACTTTCTGAGCTAAGTCCAGATTGCTGATTCTACCGTCATGTTGAAGCTCCTTTAAAATTTTAAAGTCGGTTTTGTCTAATTTTTCAGTTTTTTTCATTCTTTCTTTCTAATTTTTCTGCAAAGTAACATTAAAAAACGCTAAAAGGAAAGAATTGTTAAGAATTTTAGTTGTCTGAAGAGAAGGTTATTGGGTGCATGTTTCGGGGTTGTAAATCAACATTTTGGTTTAAATTTTAGGCCTGATTAAATTTCAGATGTCCTTAATAGAGAAATAAATTGGAGGTTTAAATTTTGGCGAAACGATAAAAACACTAAAAATGTGATATTTTACAAAACAATATTCTGCATTAAAAACAGAAATAGGGCAATAAATCCAAAAAATAATGTGTCAGACTCCTACAGTTAGACGAATTTTGGTTTGTAAAAATTTTGCATTCGAAATTATATTTGCTCGGCTTTAAAAAGCTGCTTAAACGGTAATTATCAAAATAAAGTTTCAAATAATGTCATTTTTAAAGAAAATAAATCTACAAAATTAATTATAATGAAAAAAGAATTACTACACCTATTAGTTGCAATGTTAATGTTAGCATCTCATGCACAAGCCCAAAGTACACGCTGCCATACTATGGAAAATTTAGAAAGATTAAAACTGGTTGATCCATTATTAGAAAGCAGAATGTTAAAAATAGAAAATCAGAGTCAGCAGATAATAGCGAAAAGTCTTGGTCAAGGTAATATGGGTATAACTTCAGTTATTAATATTCCGGTAGTGGTGCATGTTGTTTATAATACTTCTTCTCAAAACATAAGTGATGTTCAGGTACAATCTCAAATAACGATATTGAATAATGACTACAGAAGATTAAATGCTGATAAGGTAAATACACCTTCTACTTTTTCAAGTGTTGCTACTGATGCTGAAATAACATTTTGTTTGGCAGGCACTTCCCCTTCTGGCGCAACAACAACAGGGATCACTAGAACGCATACAAATTCAAGTTCTTTTTCAGATGATGATGCAGTTAAATATTCAAGTCAGGGAGGAGAGGATGCATGGCCATCAGATCAATATCTAAATATATGGGTTTGTAATCTTGGTGGTGGATTACTTGGTTATGCTCAGTTTCCGGGAGGTCCTTCAGCAACAGATGGAGTAGTAATTTTGTATTCTGGTTTTGGAAGCGTTGGTAATGTTGCTGCTCCATATAACAAAGGTCGATCAGCAACACACGAAGTTGGTCACTGGTTAAACCTGCGTCATATCTGGGGAGATTCCAATTGTGGAAACGACTTAGTGAGTGATACTCCAACTCAAACAGAAGCAAATTACAGTTGTCCATCACATCCAAAATCAAACTCCTGTGGTACTTCTGCTGAAATGTTTATGAATTATATGGATTATAGTGATGATGCTTGCATGAATATGTTTTCTGCAGGACAAAAATCACGTATGAAAGCATTGTTTGCACCGGGTGGTTACAGAGAAGCTCTTGCAAGTTCCGGTGCTTGTGGTGGTGGATCGACTCCACCTCCGGCAACATGTAATGTTCCTGCAGGTTTAAATGCAACTGCTGTTTCGCCAGTAAGTGCTACACTAAACTGGACAACTGTTAGCGGTGCTTTATCATATTCTGTTAATGTAAAAGCATCAACATCTACAAGCTGGTCGAGCTTCACTGCAACAACAAACTCTTTATCTATAAACGGACTAAGTGCTTCTAAAACATATCAGTTTCAAGTAAAAACGTCTTGTGCATCAGGTACGAGCGCTTTTTCAAGTATACAAAGTTTTACAACCCCTGGTAGTACACCAACTAGTTCTACTACAGTAACTGTTGGAACAGGAACATCGGTAACAGGTGTAGCACCATACGGTACAGGTTATATGGATGAAAAAACACAATTTATAATCACTAAATCTGAATTAGTTGCCGGTGGATACAGTACAGCAAATAATATATTAAAATCGCTGGCATTCAATGTATATTCGGCAAGTTCAAAAGTTCTGGAGGCATTTACCATAAGGGTGCGTCATACAACTGCAAACTCCTATGCGAACACTTCATACTATAGCGCAACAAATATGACAACTGTTTACAGTGGAAATTATACTGCTGTAAGCGGATGGAACACTCATAATTTCACTACACCATTTACATACAATGGAACCGACAACTTGTTAGTTGAAATTTGCTGGAACAATAGTACCGGAGCAGTAGATTCAAAAGTATATTGTTCAACTACACCTACCGTTAAAACAGTATACAAAAAATCGAATTTAGCCTCTGCAGGTATTTGCGATGTTACAACCGGTGGACTTTCAACCAGCCGCCCGAATGTTAAATTAGGATTTTTTGGTTTTTCATCTGCTCCGGCAAGCAAATTGGCTAATGATGAGGATGGACAAGCAGAAGAAGGCCAGGACAACTCTGATTTTAATTTATATCCTAACCCTGCGACATCTAAAATAAATATTACTTACACTGTTTTGAATGAAAACAATACTGTTGAGGTATTGATCTATAATATGATGGGAGCGGTGATCGGGAAATATGATCAAGGAATGCAAAGTGGAGGTTCTCATCTTTTTTCTTTAGATTTTACATCTGATTTTAATGGTTCGGAGCTCTCTTCCGGAATTTATTTATGTTCACTACGAGTTGGAGATATGCTACAAACAAAAAGATTTGTTGTGAAACGATAGTTCACTGCTCGGCTTCATCCTATTGGCCAACCCCTCTCTAAATTCTTTCACTGAAGTTTCAGTGAAAGAATTTAGAGAGGGGTTTTATTTTATAAAAATCATTGGAGTTTCTGTAACTATTTAGTAAGAGCTTTCGTTAACAGGCTTCGGAATATGAAAAGTATTCCTATTTATTAATTCATTCTAATTGTTCAGGTCATGAAAAAAAACTACTTTCTTATAGCCCTTTTTTTGCTGAGTATTGCTTTAACTAAAGCACAAACAACACTTACAACAGCAACTGATTTTACAGTAACGGATACACATGGAAATTCACATACGTTGTTTAGTCTTTTAAACTCCGGCAAATATGTTTGTCTGGATTTTTTCTTTACCACATGTGGTCCTTGTCAGCAAACCTGTCCGTTTTACAAAGAAACATATACTAATTTCGGCTGTAATACACAGGATGTTTATTTTCTCTCCATTGATAATGGCAATACAAATGCTGAAGTTGATGCTTACGAAACCACCTATTTAGGAGGTAATTCAGGCTATCCTGCAGTTAGCGGAACTCAGGGAGGAGGCAATGCGGTTTGTTCAGCTTACGGATTACCTGCTTATCCAACTTATATTTTAATTGCACCCAATAAACAAATTGTGGAACAAGATATGTGGCCAATTAGCAGTGCCGCAAATTTTACAACATTTTTCACTGCACATTCATTGACACAAAAAACCTGTTTATCGGCAGATATTGCAGAAACAAGTGTTTCATTGGGCATTTCTTTTTATCCCAACCCGGTACAAAACAATTTAACTATTGAAACAACAAATCATGAAAAAATAAGCAGGATAAAAATATATGATGTGTTAGGGAAATTACAGATAAATAGACCAGTTGACTTAGAAGATAAGTATGTATTAAATGTAGCAGAACTTGAAAAAGGAATTTATTATATGGAAATTACCTCCGAAAACAATGCGAAAATTACCAAGAAGATGAGCAAGTGGTAATTATTTCAATTCACCAATTTCGAAACCATTTTTTCACGTAACATTTTGATGCTTTCATCGCTGATGTATTCATCATATGTCATCCGTTTATCAATAATTCCGTTTGGTGTTAGCTCAATTATACGGTTGGCAACCGTTTGTACAAATTCATGATCATGTGATGTAAAAAGAGCAATGTGTTTCCAATCTTTGAGTGCATTATTAAATGCAGTGATTGATTCCAAATCCAAGTGATTGGTAGGTTCGTCAAGAATCAAACAATTAGCATTGGTAAGCATCATACGGGAAACCATGCAACGCACCTTTTCGCCACCGGAAAGCACATTCGATTTTTTTAATGTTTCTTCTCCTGAAAAAAGCATTTTACCTAGGAATCCACGAATATAAGTTTCGTCTTTATCCTTTGAGAACTGGCGTAACCAATCAATCAAGTTCATATCTTCAGTAAAAAATTTAGAATTTTCATTTGGCAGATATGATTTTGTGATAGTTCCACCCCATGTGGTGGTTCCGGAATCGGGTTTCGCTCCATTAGCCAAAATCTCAAAAAAAGATGAAATTGCAATGTGTTCTTTGGAAAGAACAACAATTTTATCCCCTTTAGTTATTGTAAATGTAATGTTTGAAAAATAAGGCGCACCTTCAGGTGAACGTTTGGTAAGGTTTTCGACTGAAAGCAATTGGTCACCGCAGTCGCGTTCAGCTTTAAAAATAATACCCGGATATTTTCTCGCACTTGGTTTTATCTCATCAATCACTAATTTTTCCAATAGTTTTTTACGACTCGTTGCCTGGCGCGATTTGGAGGCATTAGCACTGAATCGTTCCACAAAATCCTGCAACTCTTTTCGTTTGTCTTCCGTTTTTTTATTTTGATCAGAACGTTGGCGCAGTGCTAACTGGCTGGATTCATACCAAAACATATAGTTACCTGTATAGATGGAAATCTTATTAAAATCAATATCCGCAATATGAGTACAAACAGCATCTAAAAAGTGACGATCGTGAGAAACAACGATAACAGTATTTTCAAAATTTGCTAAAAAGTTTTCTAACCAGGAAACAGTTTCAACATCTAAATCATTGGTAGGCTCATCCAGCAAAAGGATATCGGGATTACCAATTAAAGCTTGTGCCAATAATACACGCACTTTTTCTTTTCCGTTGAGTTCACTCATTAACTTATTGTGATAACTTTCTTTTACTCCTAAATCACTTAACATATTTGCGGCATCACTTTCGAAATTCCAACCATTCAATTCAGCAAAAGCATTTTCTAGTTCAGCAGCTTTTACACCGTCAGCATCACTAAAATCGGGCTTTGCATAAATGGCATCTTTTTGTTGTTGAATATTCCAAAGTTTTTTATTGCCAATCATTACTGTTTGCAATACCGGAAACTCATCAAAAGCAAAATGATTTTGGCTCAATACACTTAAACGATCACCCGGAGTAATAGAAACTTGGCCGGTAGTAGGTTCAATCTCACCGGAAAGTATCTTCATGAATGTTGATTTACCAGCACCATTGGCGCCTATTACACCATAACAATTGCCGGGTGTAAATTTTAAATTAGCTTCATCAAACAAAATACGTTTGCCATAACGTAACGAAAGGTTGGATACTGAGATCATTTTTTAAGTCAAAAGGGGTTTAAATTAAAAGTCAAAAGTCAAAAGAAAAAAAAGGAATTGCTTTAAATTTGACTTTTTTTCTCTTTTGATTTATTTTGGGATTGCGAAGATAATCAATTTTAGCAGTGTTGAATAAGGTTAAAAAGGAAAAGAAAATAAAAAGGTATTATACAAATCTAATTTCTTTAAGATCAAATTCTTTTATAACACCTGATTCCAGCTTCATCTGTAGTCTGCCTGAAGCAGATGTACCAATTATTTTACCTTCAATTTTTTTCTCATTCGAAATATATTGACTCCATTCACCCAATCGATACAGGTGTTTCAAGTATGCGGTATTAATACTCTCCAATTTATTTGTTTTTAGTTGTAAATAACGCGCTTCTATAAATTCGCAAAAACGTTTTATTATTTCCATCAGATCAAATTCTTTATTGGTAAGCATTGAAAGTGATGTCGCATTAATAGCGGGATTGAATATTTTTTGGTTAATGTTTAACCCGACTCCGATAATGGTACTTTGAAGTATGTTTTCACGCAAAGTGTTTTCAATTAAAATTCCGGCAATTTTTTTATTTCCAACATAAATATCATTAGGCCATTTAATTTTAATATCGTGTGTTTTAATAGGGAAATTGAGTGTTTCTGACATTAAGTCAGCAATCGCTAATGAGGCAATTTTAGTAAGTAAAAATTGTTTATCGGTTTGCAAAAACGTTGGATGCAAAACAAGGCTGAGAGTGGCATTTTTATTGGGTTCGCTCTCCCAAACGGTACCTCTTTGTCCGCGTCCATTTTGTTGCTCAAATGAATATATTATAGTGCCTTCAACAAGTCTGTTTTGGCGAAGTAACTCACTGGCATAACTGTTGGTAGAGTCTACCGCTTTTAAATGAATGGCGTTTTGCCCTATAAATAAAGTTTTCATACTCATCAAATGCGAAAGATTTGATTATTTTTGTGAACCTTTAAAAAAGGCTACTGCAAAGAACGAAATAAAAAAACAGATAATTTAAATTAATGACTGTAAAGAAAAAAAGTTCAACTAAAACTTCTTCGGCAAAGAAAGCGACATCTAAAAAGGTTTCCGTTAAAAAGGGAACTGCTAAAAAAGCAGTTGCTAAGAAGAAGGTTAAGGCAGGTGTTAAAAAGATTGCAACAAAGAAAATTGTTAAAAAAGTTTTAGTAAAAAAAGAGGTAAGTCCGAAAAAGATAACTGCTAAAACCACCAAGGTAAAAAGTGCCGCCCAGTTACTTGTAGATGCAGCAGTTGAAGGAATTTTAGAAGTAAAGGGGAGAAATATTTCGATACTTGATCTTCGAAAAATCCATAATCGTGTTTGTGATTATTATATTATTTGTCAGGCAGATTCAAGTACACAGGTAAATGCAATTGCCGGTTCGGTTGAAGTGATGGTAAAAAAACGAATTGGTGAGAGACCCTATCATACTGAAGGGTTTCAGAATTCAGAATGGATTTTGGTTGATTATGTAACTGTTGTGGTGCATATTTTCCAATCACATATTAGGGAGTTTTATAAATTAGAAGCTTTATGGGCTGATGCGGAAGTCACAAAAGTGGCATTTGATTAAAAGATTTCTCGCGGATTTACATCTGAAATAAAATAAAAAAATTTCTCGCGGATTTCGCAGATTTACGCAGAAATTAACTGAAAAAAGCAAGCAAA
>JAHEYA010000485.1 GCA_023251855.1 Bacteroidota bacterium | reverse complement strand
TGGCATTTTCCATAGTCCGGCAGCATTTGATGTTTGGTACAGGTTTGTTGCAACAGCAACATCGCAAATTATTTCTGTAAAAGGCTCTCAATCTTTTGATGCTGTTGTTCTTTTAAAAGATAGCTGTAGTGCAGGACCAATAGATTGTGCCGACAGTACCACTTCAGGTGGAACAGAAAAAATAAATGCAACAGGTTTAATAATTGGTCATACTTATTTCATTAGAGTGTATGCTTATGGAAGTGCGCTTCCTTCTACTTCTGATTTTGAAATTTGTTTGATTGATGTAAATGTGATGTCAGTTTCAGAATTAGAAAATAATTTGGTAAGTGTCTTTCCAAATCCTGCAACAAATAAAGTTGCCATCAGCTTAAGATCTTTAAGCAGAGAGAGTGTAGTATACACTGTATTAAATGTAAATGGTCAGTTGGTTGCATCAGGCAGATTTGCAGCTAACGATTTACAAAAAGAAGTGGACTTAAATTCATTTATGTCGGGCATTTATAATGTTCGGATAATTGTTGCCGGTACAATAATTAATAAAAAAATTGTGGTGATGAAATAATTTCCTGTGGCTAATCGCTTCGAAATTATTTATTACTTTTGTTCTAGTTCTTTTAATCAATCTGCGAAAGCAGAATTCTAAAGTTGATTCATCAACTTTAGAAACTTATCACGAAAGGTGGAGGGACTTGCCCGTTGAAGCCTTAGCAACCCATTTGGGAATGATAAATTATGAATTATCATTTCAAGAGAAGGTGCTAAATCCTGTTTCACTTAGTGTGAAAACAGATAAGTCAGAAGTAATTTTTTTGAAAAATAAAATCAAAATAATCTTGCTCCTCTGACTGTAAAAGTTAGGGGAGTTTTTTTTATTAAAATTCGACTATACTGCTATGCATTTTTTTAGGAGTATGCCAAAAGAGTCCTGTAGGGACGGTATATTGGTAGTAATATCGCCCAACCCAAATTAATAAGTCCCGTAGGGACGATATTTTAGTTTATAGTTGATTGGTACACCAATTAGTATGTCGTCCCTACGGGACTTAAGGATGGGGTGGTCATATTTGGGTTACCAATATACCGTCCCTATGGGACTAAAAAGAATAAAAATGTATAGTAGTTTAAAAATTCGATATAAAAATTGTGGGATTTATTGAAAATAAAGTAGAGTATAGTATATGACAGACATTCGAAAAGAATTAGAGAAACGAGTATTAGTTATTGATGGTGCTATGGGCACCATGATCCAGCAATATCATTTGGAAGAAAAAGATTATCGTGGAAAACGTTTTGCAGATTTTCATAAAGATGTGAAAGGTAATAATGACCTTCTTTCTATTACTCAGCCACAAATTATAAAAACAATTCATAAGGAATACTTAAAAGCAGGTGCTGATATCATTGAAACCAATACATTCAGCGGTACTACAATTGCAATGGCTGATTATGATATGCAAAATTTAGTATATGAGTTGAATTATGAATCTGCAAAAATTGCAAAAGAAGCGGTTAGGGAATTTTTTGCCGAACAACCAACAACAAACAACCAGCAACCAAAATTTGTTGCAGGGGCAATAGGACCCACCAATCGTACACTCTCCTTATCCCCTAATGTTAATGATCCGGGTTTTCGTGCTGTAACATTTGATGAATTGGTGGAAGCTTATACTGAACAGGTGCGTGGATTGATTGATGGTGGTGCGGATTTGCTTTTGATAGAAACTATTTTTGATACACTCAATGCAAAAGCTGCATTATTTGCAATACAGAATCATTGCAAAAAAATTAATAAAAAAATACCGGTAATGGTTTCGGGTACTATCACCGATGCAAGTGGAAGAACACTTTCCGGACAAACAACAGAAGCTTTTTTAAATTCCGTTTCACATGTTGACCTGTTAAGTGTAGGCTTGAATTGTGCACTGGGTGCGAAGGACATGCGACCATACCTGGAAGAACTTTCTGAAAAAGCACCATTTTATGTGAGTGCTTATCCAAATGCAGGATTACCAAATCAATTTGGAGAATATGATCAGGATGCTCATGAAATGGGCCACCAGATCGAAGATTTTTTAAAAGCAGGATTTTTAAATATTGTAGGTGGATGTTGCGGTACAACCCCTTCACATATAAAACGTATTGCTGAATTAGCTGCTGTTGCTTCTCCTCGTAAAAAACCGGAGGCTGGTCATTTAATGCATTTAAGCGGATTAGAACCTGTTACACTCTATCCTGAAAGTAATTTTATGAATGTTGGTGAACGAACTAAT
>JAHEYA010000118.1 GCA_023251855.1 Bacteroidota bacterium | reverse complement strand
CGCATCTACCGACATGGCTATGGTTAGCACGATACCTGCAATCCCGGGTAATGTTAATACCGCGCCAAAGGAGGCGAGAATACCGATTACAAAGAAATTATTGATAACCATTGCAAAATCGGCAACCCAGCCTGCTTTGCTGTAGTAGACGCCCATAAACAAAAGAACCAATACAAGTGCAATAACTGTTGAGAACAATCCTTTTTGGATAGATTCTGCTCCAAGTGTAGGACCAACAACTGTTTCCTGAACAATCCGAGCAGGAGCAGGTAATTTACCGGCTTTTAAAATATTACACAAATCGTCAGCTTCTTCAATTGTAAAATTACCTGTGATAGATGATGTTCCACCTGCGATTTCGCCTTGTACGGTTGGGAAAGAATAAACACTATTGTCAAGAACAATAGCAATTGATTTACCAATATTATCTTTTGTTAAATGTTTCCAGGTAATGGCTGCGTCAGCAGTCATGCTCATAGAGATTTGAGGGGAACCTGAAGTCCGCTGATCAAATACTTTACGCGCTTCGGTAATTATATCACCGGAGAGTGGAGATTTGCCCCTGCCGCTGGTACCATCTATGGCTACTAGTTGAACAGCTGTTTCTTCTTTATCAACTGCTTTAAATGTCCATAAAAATTTAGTATAAGGTTTGAAAATTGAACGAATTTTCTGCATTCGCAAATAAGCATTTATCTTTGCAGTATCCTTAATAGAAGCATAACCAACCACAGGACCACTGCCTAAAGATGACTGACCTTTTTCATCTCTGCCAATCGCAGGGCCCAATACAGCAAATAAAGGATTGTCTTTTCTTGCTCTAGCAATAGTATCGGCTTTGGTTTCTTTTCCTTTTTTTGCTAGTTTGTTAGTATCGCTGGAAGTCCCTAACTGTGAAGAGAGAGAAGCTTTTGTGGTGTCTTTTTTCTCAACAACAACATTCTTGGATTTATCGCCTTTTTTACCTTTTGCATTTTTAACATTTACAACTGCAACACTATCCTTTTTAGTAGTATCTGCAACAGGGTTTAAAATTTCTTTTAAACGAGTATTTGCAAGTTCCAGTAATGGATATATGTTTTTGTTATCATATGTTTCCCAAAACTCTAAATTAGCCGTTCCTTGCAATAATTTTTCTACACGTTTTGTGTCAGTAACACCCGGTAGCTCTATCAGGATACGCCCGGAAGAAGCTAAACGCTGAATATTAGGTTGTGTTACCCCAAATTTATCGATACGCGCACGTAAGGTGTTTTCAGATGTTGCGATTGCATCTTCTACTTTTTCCTGCAAAAATTTTAATACATCTTCATCAGAAGTATTAAAATCGATTTTTCCTTTTAATTCAATGGTTTGGAAGTTAATTGCCAGCTTAGCTTTTGAATTGATTTTTTTAAATTCTTCACCGAAAATGACAACAAAGTTTTTAGGATCTTTTTTCTGTCTTTCTACCGCACTTGCTATGGCTTGATTAAAAGTAGGGTCATTGCTATTGTTTGATAATGAACGGATGATATCAGCAACCGAAACCTCAAGAGTTACGTTCATCCCACCTTTTAAGTCCAAGCCAAGATTCAACTGGCGTTTTTTAACATCCTCAAAGGTATAGGAAGTAATAAAAATGTCATAAACAGGGCGTTTTTTTAATGAATCCAGGTAATACGCTTTTTTAGTGCTGGCAGTAAAATCCAAGTATGTTTTTTGATCAGTAGGATTTGATGATTCTTTCTTAGAAGCGGCTATTGCTTCAGGGCTTGAGATGTAATTTTGAGCAAAATTTTCGGCATCTTTTTCAATGCCTGCAGCAACCCATGTAAACATTAAATAATAAGCACAGGCAAGTGTCAATAAAATTGCAAATAACCTAATAGCACCTTTGTTTTGCATCGTTGTATAATTAAATTATTGTTATTATTTAGCCCCTCCCAACCTCCCCGAAGGGGAGGAGTTTGTATCCATTGAAGCCCCTTGCTTTGAGGCTTGTGTGTTGGTTCTCCTCCCCTTCGGGGAGGTTGGGTGGGGCTTTTAAGGGTGCAAATATAGAATAACAATTAATATTTACCAATTTAATAATCAATATGCTTGTTCGTCCCATTTTTAGGCTTTGAGTGCTGTTTTCCTTACATTTGCTAAAAATTACTGCCTTGATGAAATTGCCCCTGTTTCGCTTTATGCTATTGTGTTTTCTCTTAAATGCACTATTAGCAGATGCACAGCCCTTTTTTCAGCGGAATGATAGTATTCCCGTTAAAATTGATGCTAATTATGTTGCAAACCCATGGGCCGGAGGTTTAAATTTTGTTCAGGTATCTAACATTGACCTGGATCAGGATGGGATAAAAGATCTTTTTATATTTGATCGTACCGGAAATAAGGTGCGTACATTTATAAATAAAGGAACAGCCAATACCGTTGATTTTAAATATGACCCAGACTATGAAAGCAAATTCCCTATACTTCATGATTGGGCATTGCTAGTTGATTATAACTGCGATGGTAAAGAGGATATTTTCAGCTACTCCGACCTTGGCGGAGGTTTTAAAGTGTATAAAAATACCTCAACAATTGCTAATGGATTACAATTTACTTTAGTAACTCCTTTACAGTTTTCTATTTACAACCCTCCTAATGGCTCATTAATAAACCTGTACATAAGTTCTGTAGATATACCTGCTCTTACTGATGTTGATGGTGATGGCGATTTGGATATAGTAACTTTTGCTATTACCGGTACTTTTATAGAGTACCATCAAAATCAAAGCATGGAATTATATGGTACTTGCGACAGTTTAAAATTTGAAATGAAAAATCGCTGCTGGGGATATGCTGCCGAAAGTCCTTTAAGCAATGTTTTTACACTGCATGATACTTGTTTTGGTAATGTTCCAAATCCGGAATTGACGCAATACAATAACGGTGAAGTGCGAGGTGCAGAAAGACATTCCGGTGCATGCGAATTGTGTTTGGATTTAGATGGCGATACTGATAAAGATATTGTAGTAGGAGGTATTGCTTATAATAATCTGACAAAACTTACTAATGGTGGCACAATTCATAGTGCCAATATGATTGCTACGGATGTAGCTTTCCCATCAAATGATACTAATACTGCAGTAGTTGACCTTACCATTTTTCCTTGTGCCTATTATGCCGATGTAAATGATGATGGAGTAAAAGATCTAATCGTGAGCCCCAATGCACCCAATGCTTCCGAAAATTTTAACAGTCTGGTTTATTATAAAAATGCAGGAACAAATAGTGCTCCGATTTTTCAATATCAGCAATCAAATTTATTACAGGATAATATGATAGAAGTGGGCGAAGGCGCGTACCCTGTTTTTTTTGATTATGATAATGATGGCTTAAAAGACTTGTTCATAGGTGATTTCGGCTATTTTAGTACTACAGGTTTCAAACATAAAATTGCACAATTTAAAAATACCGGAACAGCAACACTTCCAAAATTCGAATTAATAACCCGTGATTATGCGGGTTTGAGCTCACTCGGAATTTCCAATATGGTTCCTGCTTTTGGTGATATGGATGGCGATGGTGATGCCGATATGATGATTGGCGCCTATGATGGTAAATTACATTACTTCGAAAACATAGCTCCGGCAGGTGCTACAGCTGATTTCGTTTTATCGGTGCCCAATTTTACAAATGCCAATCATAAAGTAATTGATGTTGGAGATTTTGCAACGCCACAAATTTTTGACGTTGATAATGATGGTAAAAACGATTTAGTAATTGGTGCACGCAACGGAAAAATTGCATACTACCATCATATAGGAAGTGCAACAGGATTGCCTTTGCTGGATTCTGTAACACATTTTTTTGGGAGTGTAAAAGTAAACCAATACGGTTATGTAACCGGCTATAGTTATCCGTTTATGTTTAAGCAAGCAGGTGTAACAAAATTATTGGCCGGTTCCGAAAATGGTTATTTACGTTTATATGATAATATTGATGGTAATCTTGGTGGAGCATTTACATTAGTAGATTCCACTTTCGAAAATATTTATGAAGGCACGCATACCTCACCAACAGGAGCCGATATCAATACTGATGGTTATATGGATTTGGTAATTGGTAACTATGCCGGAGGAGTTTCTTATTACAAGGGAGTAGCTAGTTTATCAGTTGTAGAAAAAAACAATCTCGTTCAATGGGATGTTAATTTATTTCCTAATCCTGCAAATAATAGTGTAATAATAAAAATTAGTAACGACAATAACAGCACTTATACCCTTGATTTATATAGCATTGTAGGACAATTAATTTCATCACAAAAAATAATTAATGGGAGTAAACTAATCACCGAAAATCTTTCTTCAGGAGTTTATGTTTGTAAAATAGCTGAGAGAAACCCTGATGGGACTGCAAAAGCAGGTGGGGTGTTCAAGAAAATAATTGTGAATCACTAGTAGTTGTGCTTATTGAAACGTCATTGCGAGGGGTTTTCTCCCGAAGCAATCTCTGACGGAATGCTCTGAATGAGATTGCTTCAGCCCGCAAAGAGCGGGTTTCGCAATGACGTTCTGAAGAAACTAAGCCGCTTTTTTTTGTTTGTTGTTTTTCAAGGCTTGCTTTTTTTTATGCTCTTTAATAAACTCGCTTATTTCTTTAGCCTCTTGCTTTGTCAGTTTTTTATGTACTACATATAAATCTGGTTCGCTGGATTGTCTTCTTTTCATGTTATTTACGCTTAAAATATTTGTTAATTAAAACTTCTGAATCTTGTTTGGAGGCTTTGAATTGTTTAATAATACTAAGCTGCTTTTTTGTGCTTGTTTTTTCGCGCATGTTTACGTTTATACTCCTCAATAAATTCACCGAGTTCTTTTCTTTCCTTTGCCGTCATCTTTTGGGGAGAAACATAAAGGTCAATTTCTTGGGGTTCTTGTTTGAGCTTCTTCAATATCTACACGCTTTTTCTTCGACATAATTGTTGTACAAATGTACGAAATTAATCGTAAAAATCCTTCCTTTAGCGCAGTGTAAAAAAATAAAGAACATGTTGGGTTTGCGTTTCGCTACGCCTATTTTAACAAAGGTTCTAGCCTCTTTCTTTTCTCTTTCAATTTTGCACTCAATTAACATTCTCGTAAAAACGAACTTGCTTTTATCAAATAAATAGCTTCAATTAGCCATATGAAATTTTTTTTACTTCCATCATTTATTATCTTTTCCTTTTTTGCTATAGCTCAAAACCTTGTGCCCAACCCGAGTTTTGAGGATACTATTTATTGTCCCAATATTGACGAAACAAGTGCTTTAAAAAATTGGTCTTCATACAGTGCTTCTCCTGATTATTATAACGTATGTGCAAATGCGGTTCCAAATAACGGTTTTGGTTACCAAATTCCTGCAAATGGTCAGGCTTATTGTGGACTTTACATTTATTATGATCAGACAGATACCAATTATAGAGAAATGCTTGGAACTCAACTTTCATATCCTCTAATTTCTGGTCAGAAATATTTTGTTACAATGAAGGCTTCACTTGCAAACAGCGCTAATTGTGCCTCTAATAATATTTGTATTTTATTTTCTACTAAACCCTTTATAGATACAAATATGACATTCTCAACTTGGCAAATTAAGAATCACTCAAATCTTCGTTCACAAAATATTATTACTGATACACTCAGTTGGACAACTATTTCAGGTGTTTTTATAGCCGACTCGGCATACAACTATATTGTGGTAGGTAATTTTTATAACAACTATAAAACGAACAAAATTCTATATAGTGGCACCAATTGTTTTGCTTACTATTACATAGATGATATTTGTGTTTCAACTGATTCGATTGCCTGTAACTGGCCAGTGAATATTACTGAAATGGAACGCAAAGATGTAATGAAAATTTTTCCAACTCCATTTAATAACTTCACAATAGTAACAATTCCAGACGAAAATATCAGTGTGAATAATTCATCATTTACAGTTTATGATTTGCTTGGTAAAGAAGTAATGAGAGAATCTATTAGTCAAAAAACATTTATTATACAGCGCGGTTCACTTAAGGAAGGAATTTATTTGTTGCAATTAAATATTCAAGATAATATATATCGTAAAAAAATAATAATAACTAACTAAAATGAGAACTCTATGAAAAAAATCTTAGCTCGTAAATGAGATTGCTTCAGCCCGCAAAGAGCGGGTTTCGCAATGACGTTCTTAAAAAACACCACCTCAAATTTAACTTCCCAACTTTCAAACTTTAAACTTTCAAACTTTCAACTTTCTTTCTTCTTGCATCCAAAATTTTAACAAAAGAACGTGTTTTAATTTCTTCCATTGTTAAACCACTTGCGGCTATATCTTCTTCACCAATAGCACCGCAGTTCATCGCCATTAAAAAGAAATTCAATAAACCTTGTCCGGTTGCAGCATCATCAAACACATCTCCTGAAAGGGTTGCTTGTCCTGCTTTTTCCATAAAATTGCGTAAACGTAATGCGGCTTCATCATAACTTTCTAAAAAGAAAGAATATACTGCAGCATAACGTACTGATAACTGTGCAGGATGCAAATCCCAGCCTTGATAAATACCTTTCCATAAAGAGTGACGATTGTGGTCGTAGGCCATTTTCCAGGCATGATAAACTATTTCTGCATTTTCTTTATGTTGTGCTTCTGTCAGTTCTTTTCCTTTATGAGGGCCAACAACAGGCATTACATTTGTTGCACCATCAGAAAGCCACACACCCGTTCCTATAAGCGCTACCTTCATCATGTGATGTGCAAAATCACATACTTGGTGATCCATTTTTTGATAACGTGCAGTAATATTTGATGAAGCAGTATAATCATACGTTCCGAAATGTGCACCGGTTACTCTGCCTTTTCCTGCATGAACCATTGCAAGTAAAGGGTTTTTACCTTCACTGCTCATAATGGATTGTGTTGTTTCTACCATAAATTCCATTTTTAAAGAACTCGGTTTAAGTTTGTTATTTGTTTCAATAATTTCGAACAAACTCACCAATGCTGATACCTGTTCAGGAATTTGTACTTTAGGAAGTGTTACCACAAAATTGTTAGGAAGTTTGCCATTAGTAGCTTCCAGAAGTGTTGAAATAAATATATCAAGTGTTCTTACGCTTCTGTTTTTCAATTCTTCTGTGAATGGTTTTATTCTGATTCCGATAAAAGGAGAGAGTGTTC
>JAHEYA010000484.1 GCA_023251855.1 Bacteroidota bacterium | reverse complement strand
TGCTGTAGTAGCAAAATAGAGTTCTTGCTTCATACCTCTATTATCCATGATAACCCTTGTACCATTAATCCAGTCTTGCTGGCAGGCGTTATCACCAAGGTAAACTATTTCAGGTGCTGAAGTGTCTTTGTTAATAGTATCTATCATGTTATAATAAGCCTGTAAAGTTGCAGTGTAAGAGGATGTATTGGCGTAAGTATTCTTCACAAATAAAAGTGTTGCCAATGCGTTAATAAACATCAGGGCGTTAAACCATTTACCCGACAACTTCCTTATCTGGCTGAAAGCTATGGCAGTTAAAATAAAAGGATAAATGAGCCATGGAATAAGGTAATGGTGCTGATCATCGAGCTTTATACCCTGGAGCAATATAAGTTGTATAATACCCCAAAGGGCAAATACAATAGAGAGTTTAAGCAACGAGTTCATTTCATTCGATTTCCCTCTGATAAAAAGTAAAACTATTGGTGCAAGAAAAAATACGGCTCCGCCCACAAACTGAAAGGTATTGTATGCAAATATTGACCATATAGATTCAGGGTAAGAATAGGAATATATCTTTTTAATATAGAGTACCGTAATAAGAAGTCCCAGGAATGGCAAGAGGCTTGAAAGCATAGAAAGCAAGTATTCCTTTACAAATAAACGTTTCAATGGATTGAAAAAAAAATAATCAGTAAGCAGCAGAATAGGTATGCAGAAGATAAAGCTTTCTTTACTCATACCGGCAAGCAGAAACAGAAATGCAGGCAAAACATAGAACCCGGCAATTCCTTTTTTCCTATAATGTAACCATACATACATACCGGCAAGTAAAAAACACTCCCCTATATTTTGCAGAGGCGGAATAAGAGTCCACCAGGTTTCATTATTGCGGCCAAAAACATAAATAGCCAACACCATAAGTGCAGAAAATCGATCAACTTCAAAGCAGGAAAAAATGCAGAGCAGGAAAAAAGCGGAAAAAAATAATATTACAAGGTTAGATAAACGAAAAAGATGGGTATTATCACCACATATTATACATAGTAATTTATCATAACTCCAGCTAAGTGGCCTGAACCGACCAACATGCCAGTCAATCGCAAATGAGCCTTTTAAATCAGGGGTGTTGCCATACATTGCCGCCTTATACGATTCCGAAACCTTATCCGGGTGGAGCATGGCCAAAGCCCTGTGGTCATCGCCATAGGAAAAAGGTAAATGGTAAACCTTGTGAGTAACAACAAAAAAAAGGCAAGTGAATAGTATCGAAATAATGAGGTTATAAGGTATTGTTGCTTTAGCTTTCATTGTGTTAAGGTAAATATATTATTATTAAAGAGCACATTATTTAACTGAAAGAGAATTTTCGTAAAGAGTACGATTAACAATAGACCGGCCAAGTGTAACTTCATCCGCATATTCCAGCTCGTCACCAATTGCAATACCACGTGCGATAGTGCTGATAGTAAGATTAAATTCTTTCAAACGTTTATAAATATAAAAATTTGTTGTATCACCTTCCATGGTAGTACTTAAAGCCATTATAACTTCTTTGATTTCACCTACTGCAGCCTTTTTTACAAGTGTTTCAATATTCAGATCACTTGGTCCAATACCATCCATTGGAGAAATAATTCCGCCTAAAACGTGATATACACCTCGATATTGTTGTGTATTTTCAATTGCCATAAAATCACGAATATCCTCTACAACACAAACAGTACTTTGATCGCGATGAGGATTTGAACATACTTCACATACATTTTTATCTGAAATATTATGACATTTTTCGCAATAACATATCTCCGAACGTAATCTTATAAAGGAGTTCCCAAATTGATCTACTTCATTTTTATTGAGTTTCATCAGATGTAATACAAAACGTAAGGCTGTACGTTTACCAACACCTGGAAGCTTGGAGAATTCATTAACTGCTTCTTCAATTAATTTTGATGAGAAATTCATAGGCTCAAAAATACGTTTTTTTAACGAAATTAAAACTCCGGAATTAAGGGGTGTACGAAAAATTGCACAACAGGTCGCTCCTCTGGAGCTAAATATTACGATATCATTTGTTTTCTACAAACAGTCCGCTCCTATGGAGCTGTAAACAGTCCCGTTAGGGACGACCTGTTTGTAGAAAAGAATAAATATAAAAATCGAAGCTCCGTAGGAGCGACCTGAAATTATCTAACAGTGCATTTTTTCGTACACCCGAATTAAGAACAAAGATGCATTACGAGTGATAATAGTTATATGTAAAATGGCAAATGTAAGATGGTTAAAAGCCAATCACA
>JAHEYA010000483.1 GCA_023251855.1 Bacteroidota bacterium | reverse complement strand
AGAGAACACCTATGAAACTTCTGTAGAAATTTATTATAAAGATTTAAAAAATCAAATTGAATACAGAGATGGTTCATTACCTGGAACCGATATCAATGACAATGTTGACAACCAATTTGTATATGGTACCGGACAAGCATACGGTGCTGAATTTTTTGTAAAAAAACGTTTAGGAAAATTTAATGGATGGGTCGGTTATACGCTATCCTATACTAAACGGTCGTTTCCGGACCTTAATCAAGGCAAAGTGTTTTATGCAAAATACGACAGGCGACATGATATTTCTTTGATTACAACTTACGACCTAAGTAAAAAATGGACCTTCTCTGCCATATTTGTTTACAGTACTGGCAATGCGATCACTGTGCCAACCGCCTATTACATCATTGATGGGAATTTTGTTACAGAGTATGGTGATAGAAATGCATTCCGTATGCCTGCTTATCATCGACTGGATCTTTCAGCAACATTTACGCCAGACAGAAGCAAAAAAATAGAACATAAAAAACAAAAGTTGATCAAACGTTATGAAAAAGAAGGAAAAGATATTTCCACAATTGTCGTCCCTAAAAAATGGGCAAAAAATTATGAATCGAGCTGGAGCTTCAGTATTTTTAATGCTTACAACCGACATAATCCATACATCGTATATTTTTCAAGTGAAGGAAGTTTAACAACCGGTGATTATAAAGCAAAAGCAAAACAAGTTTATTTATTTCCGATTTTACCTTCAGTAACTTGGAATTTTAAATTTTAGAAGCCCCTCTCCTTAATCCTCTCCCCAAAGGGGAGAGGGCGAAATGTAAAGGGAAAGAAAAACAACAATTAACTCGAATGACAATGCGTATTACAAACTTGCTTAAACAACTTTACTCACTTATTGCCCCTCCCCTTTGGGGAGGGATAAAGGGTGGGGCTTTCTTATTCCTTTCCATCCTTACCGGATGCACGGAGGATGTAAGCCTTACTATTTTAGGAGGAGATAAAAAAATTGTGATTGAAGGAACAATTGAAAATGGAAAACCTGCCAAAGTTATTGTTACCCGCAATAGCCCTATTTCACAAGCAATTGATTTTAATACCATATTGGTGAAAGATGCTAAAGTATATGTATCTAATGGCGCTATTACTGATACACTACTTTTTTCAATCGATTCATTTGCCTCTATTCCATTTTTATATAAAGGCTCTTCCATACTAGGTGTTCCTAGTCAAACCTACTATTTAACAGTACTTGCCGATGGTCATACATTTACATCTGTTACTACCATACCTACTCCTGTTGCACTTGATTCAGTTTGGTGGAAAGTTCAACCGGGAAAAGATTCACTAGGGCTGGCATGGGCACATTTATCGGAACCTGCCGGTTTCGGAAATGCATATAAGTGGTTTGCAAAACGACCCACAAGCGACAGGCGTTTCATTGCTCCCTATGCTTCCACTTTTGATGATAAATTTATTGATGGAAAAAGTTTTGATTTTGCATACGATCGTGGTACCGACCCAAATGATAAGGCAACAGCTTCTCCGGAACCACCGGATGCAGGCTATTTTAAAGGAACTGATACAGTTTATATAAAATTTTGTGCCATTGATTATAACACTGCCAAATTTTATACAACCTATGAACGAGCCTTGGAAAGTAATGGAAATCCATTTGCTTCACCAGTTACCATTATCAGTAATATCACCGGTGGCGGATTAGGTGTATGGGCCGGCTTAGGCTGTAGTTATGATACGATCATGCCTCCGCATTAAAAATTAATAATACCAAACACTATGCTCGGACTCAAACTTCCCACCGACCCTCGCTGGGTAAATATTGTAGAAAGTAATATCAATGAAATATTAACTGATCATGCTTGGTGTGAGCAAAAGGCTGCTACCAATGCCTTATCACTGATCATCAATAATCCTAACTATACCGAAATGGTTACGGAATTAATAATTCTTGCGAAAGAAGAATTGCAACATTTTGAACAAGTACATAATTTAATTAAGAGTCGCGGACAAGTTCTGG
The DNA here is from genome assembly GCA_023251855.1 of Bacteroidota bacterium. Classification (GTDB taxonomy): domain Bacteria; phylum Bacteroidota; class Bacteroidia; order 2-12-FULL-35-15; family 2-12-FULL-35-15; genus 2-12-FULL-35-15. The sequence continues at coordinate 263 of JAHEYA010000483.1, read as the reverse complement.
GCATTGAACGAAGAGATAATTATGTAAATGAATTATATAAATTCATGCAAAAAGGGGGAAGCAGAAAAGCATCATTAGTGGACAGGTTGCTTTTTTCTGCAATGATAGAAGCTCGCAGCTGTGAGCGTTTTAGAGTGCTCACAGAAAACATTAAAGATCAGGAACTCGCAAAATTTTATCGGGAACTAATGATAAGCGAAGCTGGGCATTATACTATTTTTATTGGATTTGCACGTAAATATGCCGATGGTATTGATATTGAT
>JAHEYA010000482.1 GCA_023251855.1 Bacteroidota bacterium | reverse complement strand
AAATTTGTTGGTGGTGGTTGATAGTTAGGAGAAATTAAAATTTTCCTAAAATTTAATTTGAATCCATCACCAATAATTTCTTTTTGATTTTCCGATACTTTGATGCCTGATTTTTCTGAATTTTTTTTCGATTCATGCTTAGTTCTCGGTTCTATTATTAATAACGTTCTGTCCTTGATCAAACGATGAGTAGCCGAAAAGAACTGCTTTCCGGATGTTCCTTCAATTGCTGTAATAATTTCTTCAACTGTACTTGAATTAAAATTAAAAGGCCTTAAAAATTCAAACAAATAAGTGTTTAATGGCTGAAGCTTTTTTAATTGATGGATAGAAATCGTGAACAGGGAGCCTGAAGATAGGGTTTTTACGTTTTTTAAACGCTTATTTTCGATTTCATTTTTATAGATCAGCTCTACTTCACGCAAGTGCTGAACACTACTGTTAATAGAGGCGCTATAGCTTGAATTTAATTCTTTTAAAACAGGTATAATATGATGCCGGATCTTATTTCTCACATATTTATCAGAAGCATTGCTGCTATCTTCTCTATATTTTAATTTGTGTTTTTTTGCAAATGCCTCTATCTCATTTTTGGTGGTAAAAAGCATCGGACGAATGATTTTTCCTTGTTTTGGCAATATACCATGCAAGCCTGAAATCCCTGTTCCCCGAATGAGATTGATAAAAAATGTTTCTATGGAATCGTCCTGATGATGAGCCGTTGCAATATAGTTATAACTGTATTGTTCTCTAATTTCTTCAAACCATTGATATCGTAGCTCTCGCGCTGCTGTTTGAATTGACAATTTGTTTTTTTTAGCAAAAACCGCAGTGTTAAATGTTATTGAATGAAAAGGAACATTATATTTTTCGGCAAGTTCAGCAACAAAGGCTTCATCACCATCACTTTCATTTCCTCGGAGTTTAAAATTACAATGTGCAATTCCAAAATTCAAACCTCCTTTATGAAATAATTCACAAATCAAAACCGAATCAATTCCTCCACTAACAGCGAGAAGGACTTTTTCTGTTGAATTAAAAAGTTGTTCTTTTTTAATATTATTTAAAAACAATTGAATCATTAATCAAAAATAAGAATTATTCTACTGGTATGTAAAATGTAAAATGGCAGATGTAAGATGGTTAAAAGCCAATCGCAAAGCCAAAACCCACATTTTCCATTTCACATCTTACATTTAACATAACACTACTTTTGTTTATTCTTTAGTGATGTAAGATTTAACATATCATTTTTCAAATTCTCATTAACTTAATACCTCAAACATTGCTTTTGCTTTCAGTAAACATTCCTCATATTCCTTTTCGGCTTCGGCTTTATCGGTAATTGCACTGCCAACCATAAAAGATAAATATTTATTTTCTTCATTGTACAAAATGCTTCGAATAACCACGTTAAAATCAAAATCTCCTTCAGGATCGATATAACCTAAAGCACCGGAATATAAACCTCTTTTTGAACTCTCGTAATTCTCAATGAGTTTCATTGCACTTACTTTGGGTGCCCCAGTCATTGAACCCATTGGAAAGGTACTTTTGATAACATCAGTAAATGAAACGGATTCTTTTATTTCACAGCTAACAGTTGAAACCATTTGATGAACCTGCCGGTAACTGTAAATGCCAAAAAGCTCATCAACATTAACACTTCCTGTTTTGGCAATTCGCGATAGGTCGTTTCGGACCAGGTCAACTATCATCACATTTTCACTCTGCTCTTTTCTATTATTTTTTAATTCACTTTTGAGTTGCTCATCTTCAATTTTATTTGTCGAACGTTTTTTAGTTCCTTTAATAGGTTGAGAAATTAAGGAGTTGGAGCGTTTTTGCAGAAAACGTTCCGGGCTGGCACATATCAAATAATGTTTCCCAAATTTACAGTATGCCGAAAATGGTGCTTGAGAAATTGAATTTAATTTTTCGTAAATATCTACTGAATTCAATTCAACATTTTCAGCAAAAAATTCCTGACAAAAATTAATTTCATAAATATCTCCTTTGTGGATATGGCGCTTCAGATGATTCACAGAATCAACGTATTCCTGTTTTGTGATTTTTGATTGGATATTGTTTGTTTTTGACTCCTCCTTGAAAGGAGGGCTGTTGGGTGGTGATTCCCCCTTGAAAAGGGGGTTAGGGGGATTAAAACTAAGATTATAAATATCTTCCGCTTCTTTTTCTTTAACAAATTTATCATCGTAAAAAACAGTTGCACTACCGGTGTCAATTTGTATTACCACTTTAGGAGCAAAAAAATAAATCAACGGAAA
>JAHEYA010000117.1 GCA_023251855.1 Bacteroidota bacterium | reverse complement strand
ATCCACAAGCATACCACAACCGCGCTACTGCAAAAGATAAAATTGGCGATTTTCCAGGTGCTGTAGAGGATTATAGCAAAGCCATTCTTGCCAAGCCGGATTATTTCACTTATTTGCACAGAGGAAGTGCTCAATATGAACTAAAAGATTATTCAGGTGCGATTCAGGATTTTGATAAAGCAATTGAGGTAAACCCTAAAGATGCTGAAGTATATTCATTGAGGGGCAATGCAAAAGCTGGAATAAAGGACTATGCAGGTGCTATCAAAGATTTTAATATGGCAATAGAATTGAAGCCGGATGATGCTAAAATATATAATAGAAAAGCAGAAGCAGAAATTGGAATGAATGATTTTAAAGCCGCTTTTCATGATCTTAATTATGCTATTGAATTGAAATGGGATTTTGAAGAACCTTATTTTAATAGGGGCCGCGCCAGAAATGAGCTTGAAGATTATTCAATGGCTCTTAATGATTTTAATAAAGCTATTGAACTAAAACCAGATTACTATCAGGCATTTAATCTTAGAGGAGAAATGAAAAGTAAATTGAATGATTATAAAGGTGAACTTGCAGATCTGAATAAGGCAATTGAATTAAAACCTGATTTTGCAGTTGCTTATTATAACAGAGGAGTTTCTAAAACCAGAACCGAAGATAAAACCGGAGCCTGTTCCGACTTTAACATGTCCCTCAAATTAGGTAATTCTAAAGCCGAAGAGATCATTAAACAATATTGTAAATAGTACAGATAACGAATAGGTAAGAATTTACGAATCTGTGTATTAAACAAATAACAAGCGTAGATTCGTAAATTCGTTTTTTATTCGCTATCTGTACCAAGTAAATCCGGCCTTCTTTTTTTTGTCCGTTCAAGGCTCTGTTCATGTCTCCAATCCTCAATATTCCTAGTATGTCCCGATAATAATATGTCTGGAACTTTCCATCCATTGTATTCTGCCGGACGCGTGTAAACAGGGGGAGCCAATAGATTATCCTGAAAAGAATCAGTTAAAGCTGATGTTTCATCTGAAATTGCACCCGGTATAATTCGGATTACGCTGTCGCAAATAACTGTAGCAGCTAATTCCCCACCGGAAAGTACGTAATTACCAATAGAAATTTCTTTTGTGATCAAGTGCTCCCGAACTCTTTCATCAACGCCTTTGTAATGACCACAAAGAATAATAATGTTTGTGAATGTCGATAAATGATTAGCCAATTTTTGATTAAATTGTTCACCATCCGGGCTCGTATAAATTACTTCATCATACGTTCGTTTTGATTTCAAATCGTTAATACAATTTGCAATCGGCTCAATACCCATGACCATTCCGGCACCTCCACCAAACGCATAATCATCAACACTTTTTTGTTTCTGTGTTGAATAGTCCCTGAGATTAATTAAGTTGATCTCCACCAACCTCTTATCAATAGCACGTTTTAAAATACTATGTTGAAAAGGACTTTCTAATAATTGTGGTAAAACTGTAATAATATCAATACGCATGGGCAAGTTCAAAAACTCCTAATTCTTAAATTTTAGTTTCAATTTTTTTTGACCGTAATCGATCACTGCATTATATTTTAAAAGAAGATCACTGCCCAAAACACCATCTATTTGAGGTAATCCCACCTCTTTATAGGATTTATTAACATGTGAAAGATCCAATAGAACAATTTTAAAATCTTCTATTTCTAAACTACCGATCTTCATTTTTTTAAGTATTGTAAAATGGCTTTTCATCGTGTTTGTGCCTAATCCACTTGATAAACTATCAAGTTGGTCGAACTTTTTATTTGCCCCATATTTTAAAATTTGTTTTTTATCAAATACTGTTTTTGAGGCCCCTGTATCAATTATCACATTTGCCGATTTTTTATTGAGAACTAATTTTATCATCAAATGAAAACCATCATCGCCAATAGAAAGAACTTTAAATGGAATAACTGTTTTCATAAAAAAAGTTCAGAGTAATTGATTCCTTTACACCTTCTTAATATACTTGAACTAACCGTATATGTTGTCAGTTCAAGTGTTTTGAGCGAATGCAATAGGATAATTTTGCAAGCAATGTTATTAAGTCAAACTAAATTTATATTTAAAACGTTCCTCGCAATGAACGTTCCGATTGTGGGTTTTCTATTTACCTAAATGACATTGGCTACAAGTAGGAGAGTTGGTATTTTATTTCGCTACAGCTGAATTATTCATAGTATCCAAAACTGCCATTACTTCTTTAACAGATTTTGCAGATTCTTCAAGCAATTTTTTTTCTTCAGCATTTAATTTTAATTCAATGATCTGTTCAATACCGTTTTTCCCTAATTTTACCGGTACTCCCAAATAAATATCCTTCAAACCGTATTCTCCTTGCAACCATGCACAAACAGGGAAAATTCGTTTTTGATCTCTGACAATTGCTTCAACCATTTGTGCTGCCGAGGCTCCAGGAGCATACCATGCTGAAGTACCAAGTAAATTAACGATCTCTCCTCCGCCTTTTTTTGTACGTTCTATAATTTCATCTAATCTTTCTTTACCAACCAGTTCTGTCACCGGAATCCCTGCAACTGTTGTATATCGTGGCAATGGAACCATTGTATCTCCATGACCACCCATCAAAACTGCTTGTATATCTTTGGGGGAGCAATTAAGTTCCGTGGCTAAAAATGCACGATAGCGGGCAGTATCAAGTACACCGGCCATACCAAATACTTTTCTTGAATCCACTTTTGCAGTCAAATACGCACAATAGGTCATTACATCCAATGGGTTGGAAACAATGATAAAAATAGCATTTGGAGAATACTCCAAAAGACTTTTTGTAACACCTTTTACGATACCTGCATTAGTTGAAATAAGATCATCACGACTCATTCCAGGTTTACGCGGTAAACCCGATGTAATAACAACTACATCGGAATTTGCAGTTTTAGAATAATCATTTGTTGAGCCCGTAATACGGGTATCATACATGTTTATTGGTGCTGTTTGCCATATATCCAAAGATTTGCCCTCTGCAAAATTTTCTTGATATCAAGTAAAACTACCTCGTTTACAAGTTCTTTTTGTGCGATAACATCAGCACAGGTTGCGCCTACGTTTCCAGCTCCTACAACAGTTACTTTCATGTTTTTAATTTTTATATTACTTACCATCATCGTGGATGGACACACCAATATTGACAAAAATTGAGGTGGCTAAATTATAAAAGAAAAACGAATACCAAAACATTATAGTATATGTTTTTAATTTTCAAATTAGGAACTTACCTTTGAACCGTTAATAATTTTAAAAGCTGCAATGCAGATTTACGTTATAGATTTTATATATTTGTTGAAGAATTTCTATTAAACCAATAATTTCTATTTATTGCGAATGCAACTTTTAAGTATTTATTTTCATCAGTTTGGAAGATATTTTTAAGTTTAAGAAATTAAGCATTTCATGAAAAAAATATTCTTATTCATTTTTGCTCTTATTAGTTTACTTTCTGAAGATGTCAATGCGCAAGGTGCTGATTGTACTACAGCTAGTCCTTTTTGTACTGCTCAAGGTACTACCACCTTTCCTGCCGGGCAAAATACTGTTGCTCCAACTGGTCCGAATTATGGTTGCTTGGGTTCTCAACCAAACCCGGCTTGGTTTTATTTGCAAATAGCCACACCCGGAAACATTACTTTAGATTTGAGTAATTCTGCTGTTGTTGATATTGATTATGTTTGTTGGGGACCATTTACATCACCTGCTGCTGGTTGTGCTTCAGGTTTAACCGGAGCAAACGTTGACTGTAGCTATTCATCATCCGCAACTGAAACATGTACTATTCCATCAGCAGTTGTTGGAGAAGTGTATGTTTTATTAATTACTAACTACTCTAATCAGGCTACTACCATTTCTTTGGCTCAAAACGGTGGTTTATCAACCGGTACAACCAGCTGCAATATAGTTTGTGGTATGACTGCTTTAACAGCTGTTCCGGGAGCATGTACCAGTCCAACCAATATTTTTGATTTGACGGGTACTGTAACTTATGTGAATCCTCCAACCGCAGGAACACTGACAATAACTAACAGTTGCTCTGGTGCTACCCAGGTTATTAATGCTCCATTTAATGCTACAACCGCCACCTATACTCTTACTGGTTTACCTGCAAATGCTGCTGCATGTAATGTTTCTGCAGTTTTTTCTGCTGATCCATCTTGTGCACTTACTACAAATTTTTCTGCTCCTGCACCATGTTTTGTCAATTGCCCTATCCAGGTTGATTCTGCACGGGTTTGTTCCGGTTTAACGGCTACTTTAACTGCTTCAGGTGCGGCTCATTATCTTTGGTCGAATGGTGATACCACAGCAACTATAACCGTTCCGGGGGTAGTTGGGACGTTCTCAGTAATTGGCACTACGGGTACTTGTAAGGATACAGCTATTTCAATTGTAACTATTTTTCAACCACCTACAGCAATTTTTACTGCGGATTCACTTGCAGGATGTGATTCTGTAAGAACTCATTTTGTTGCTGATACTGTTGGCAATGCTGGTGCAACTTATACCTGGAGTTTAGGAGAAAGTAGTAATGGTGTTGGAATGAAACCCACTCATCTTTATACCACCGTTGGTTGCCATGCTGTTACGTTGACTACAAGTTTGGGAGTAGGTTGTACAACTACTTTTACAGACACCTGTTTTATAAGAGTTTTTCCTCCACCGGTCGCCGGTTTTACTGTTGCTCCTTCCGAAATTGATATATTGCAAGCCAACGCATTTTTTAACAATACATCTACAAGCTCAACTCATTGGTTATGGAATTTTGGGGATACTTCAAGCTCCATACTTGAGAATCCGGATCATACCTATTTAGCCGTTGGAAACTATAATGTAACTCTGTATGCCTCTAGTCTTCATGGTTGTAAAGATTCTGTAACTGTTCCTGTTGTTGTTAAAGACATTATAACCTGCTACATTCCAAATGCCTTTACTCCAAATAAAAATGATCATAATGAACTCTTCAATATTTATTCGTATGGTTTGTCTCCAAAGAATTTTGAATTATTAATCTTCGACAGATGGGGAAAACAAATGTTTAAAACAAATGACCTGAAAGAAGGCTGGAACGGAGCCTTGAACAACGTTGGCGAAGTTATGGAACAAGCTGTTTATGTTTATCATGTGAATTATGTTGAATTAAGTGGCAGAAAACACACTGTTATTGGCCGTGTTACCTTATTAAAATAAAAGTTTGCGCCATGGAAACGCAGACAAAATATTTCCTTTCTATAGTTCTCCAAAAATCTTTTCTTAACTATTACCTTAAAACCTTTTTATTAATAATACTGATACCCAACGTTAGTAAATCACAAACTCATGAGTATTTGTTCAATAATAACCTGAACGAACTGAATGGAGGCCCTTCATTAACCGAAATATTTGCTTGCGGTGCCACCCCTGGTTCATACAGTACTCAAACTTCAGGTACCACAGCCGGAGATTGCCTTACATTCAATTCTTTTTGTTTTACGGATGGTGGTGGTTTGCAATATTCCAATCCGGGTTTGATTACAAATAGTTATACCATTTACGTTTTTTTTAGATTTACTACTTTGGGTGGCTGGGCCAGAATAATAGATTTTTCAAACAGTACAGCGGATGCAGGAATTTATTTTTTAAATAATTGTCTTAACTTATACCCGAATGGCAATGTTGGAACATGTCCTTATTTTAATACCAATACTTACTATCTGCTAACCTTTGTAAGAGACGGTGGAACTGGTATTATCTCTGCTTATGTTGATGGGAGCCTTTTTGGCACCTATAACGATGTTACCAATACCTATGTTTCTCCTACTTCTACCACACCAATTAATTTTTTTAGAGATGATAATGTAGTACCTTGTGAAGCCCAGCCGGGTTGTGTAAAATATATTTCTGTTAGTCCAACCATATCATCGGCCGCGACCGTAGCTCAAACCTGGACCAATATTGCAACCATAACCCAATCTACTTTAGCTACACCACCAACGGTTACAATCACACCACCCGGAAATTTTACGTGTACAACAAATTCGGTTACATTAACTGCAAGTAGTGTAGGCACAATGGTTTGGAATGGGGGCTCGCTTTCAAATGCCCCTAATCCCTCAACGGTCAATGCTGCTGGCACTTATATAGTAACAGCAACTGATGCAAATGGTTGTATGGATACCGCTATGGTAGCTGTTTTAACTGATACTGCACCACCAACTGTTACTGCCGTTAGCAGCGGAAATTTAGTTTGTTCTGTTACATCTGTGGTTCTTACCGGAAATAGTCCTGGCAATACAATGGTTTGGAATGGAGGTTCACTCACAAATGCTTCAAACCCTGCAACAGTAAATGCTGCAGGAACATACATTGTAACGGCTACCAGTGCTGTAAATGGTTGTACGGATACTGCATCCGTAATAGTTACTTCGGGAGGGGGAACTACGCTTGTTGTAACAGTTAACTCAGCAATCATCTGTGCCGGACAAACAGCTACTCTTACTGCAACAGGTGCCACAACTTACACTTGGTCGGGTGGAGCGGTAACAAATCCATTAACAGTTTCGCCAACCTCCACCACTACATATACCGTAACAGGTGTAAGCGGAGCTTGTCAAGATACAGCAATAGCAACGGTTACAGTAAATCCTTCACCCACAATTACTGTTAATTCACCAAGTATTTGTCCGGGTGGAACTGCCACACTCACTGCAAATGGTGCAAGTACATATGTTTGGTCAACAGGTGCTACTACACCTGTAATTACTGATTCACCTTCAATTACCACAACATATACCGTTACCGGGACTTCATTGGGTTGCTCTAATACAGCAATAAGTACTGTTACAGTTAATTCGTTTCTTACTGCCAACGCTATGGGAGATACTGCAATTTGTAGTGGAGGGGCTGCATTACTTACTGCTGTTGCAACAAATGGAAGTGCCGGACAATACACGTATACATGGGCGCCAGGACTGAGTGTAACTACTTCATCAGTTACAGTTTCGCCAACCGCAACAACTACTTACACAGTAACAGTGAATGATGGTTGTTCACCTGCAGTAGTGGATAGTGTAACGGTTACCATACTGCCTTTACCGATTGTTTCATTTGATGCGGATCCACTTTCGGGATGTGTTCCTTTGTGTGTGAATTTTATGGATTTTTCGAATGTGGTTTCAG
>JAHEYA010000481.1 GCA_023251855.1 Bacteroidota bacterium | reverse complement strand
CCGGTAGCACCCGTATCTCCTGTAGAGGCGGTATATCCTACACCGGTAGCACCGGTATTTCCACTAAAACCAGTTGAGCCGGTATCTCCTGTAGAACCCGTATCACCCGTTGAACCCACATCCCCGGTAGAACCAGTTTCACCTGTTGAACCGGTATCGCCAACCGAACCAGTCGCCCCTGTTGTTCCATTTGCTCCATTAATTCCGTTTACTCCATTAGAACCGGTGGCTCCTGTTGAACCGGTTGCCCCTGTAACTCCATTCTTTCCTCCATTTAAAGCGTAAAAAGCATACGGCACCGCCATAAATTGTTGATTGCTCATCAGCTTATAATTTGCATCATTTTTAATATCTATTTCAACTTTCAGGAATTGGTCTGCTGTCGACCATGGAAGAGAATCTAAATGTTGAAATTGGCCACTGACAAAAACACCATCTCCAATAACCAATGAAAACAAGCCATATTGGTCAGTGTTGGTGGTATGAATTTCCTGATAAAGAAGAGCTCCGCCAGTACCCCCGCTTAAAATTGAAAAACGAACAGTAATCGCTTTATTATGGATGGGCTGCCCTGTATTATCAACACCTACTACTTCAACTCCGTTTTCATCAATAGCAACTGCCTGATAATTTATTCCTCTTAATTGGGCAAATCCAATCTGACTTGAGAATAACACTATTATCCAGACAAATAATACAAGTATTTTTTTTATCATTTTCTCTATTGTTATTTTTCTAAATTCCTTCAGGAGATTAAAAGCCTTTAACTAATTATTTTATAGATCCGTACTAATTTTCAATTGTAATTGCAATTCCTAAATTAAGTGAGAAACCGCGATTATAAGTCTTCTGAGTTGTTGATGTTTCAATAGATTGCAAACCTAAAATATACTTATATTCGGCATAAAAGGAAACATAATTTGATACTATTAATTTAACTCCGGGAGAAACAAAAAGTCCAAAATCAGTAGTTTTCAAAGATTTATTTTGCTTTAAATCATAATTAACTGAGCCGATCGATTGAGTCGCCTTCAACATATATCCAAAGTAGGGTGATGCAGATAAATATGGTTTTATTTTCCATAAATTAAGCATATAACCAACACCAACATTTGCATCAAAATATTGAATTGCCCAGTTATAGTTGACGCCATCAAATAATAAAGAAGCTCCGGCATGACGCAAACCAACATTTACCCTATAAAACAATTCATTGGTTATTAAGTGCTGATAACCCAAACTATACGAATTAGTTACGTTATAAGTATAGTTTTCCGTGTTGCTTTGGGTACCCACAAATTTGAAGGTGGAGAATACTTGACCTGCATCAAAAGTTGCAGCACTTCGCTGTGTAGTTTCAATCTTTCCATTTTGATTAGCTGCTGGCTTGCTTACATTTTTTGACGGACCTTGTTTACTGGCAGCACGGGCAATTGAATCATCTGCTAACTTTTTGGTTACATCTGTTACAAGTTTGTATATTTCATAAATTGCATTTGATTGAGCTATTGAATCATCAGTAATTCTATTACTAAGTATTTCATATTTTTTCAAAGCTTTACCCGGTTGCTGAGAATTTTGTTCCTTTTCATTTTTATCAGGAGTAGTTGCCGCCTCCGCAGTTGAAGTTGTTGAATCAGTTGTTATTTCTGTTTGCGCAATGGAATGTTTCAAAAAAAGTATCATTAAAAATAAAAAAATGTACTTTGCCTGAAGGGCCCTCCGCGTAAACTCTTTTGAACCTTGGTTAAAGAATGGGATTTTCATTTTTTTTATTTTGCAATAATTAATTTTGAAGAATATAGTTCGTCTTTAGGGTCAGATAATGTGATCATATAGATGCCATTGGCCCAATCAGAACAATTAATTGTATAGCTTTTAAATTCATTCATTTTTTCATTTATCACTAATTTTCCACCCATCTCAATTACTTGAATAACCACATTTTGCAGCACTTTATCCGTTTCTATGGTCACCTGTTTAGAGGTGGGATTTGGAAATACGGTGGCATTAATTGTTGATTTTATAGTTTCAATCCTAAATATTGGTTGCTGAAAACCCGGATTATATCTTATCGAATTCCCATAGTTAGAAGTTGTTCCGTATGCCTGCCCGGTAGTTTGCTGCACCGTGGTTCCATTTTCAGAAACAGAACTGCCAGAACTCCCTATAACCTGTCGTTTCAGCGACTGTGCGTTTCCTGTTGAGAAAAAAAATAACAGAAAAAAAACGAGAAAAATGCTACACTTGTGCATGTAATCGTTTAGATTAAGTTGTTTTTTCATTTTGCGAAGATAAAGTTAAATATGAAA
>JAHEYA010000480.1 GCA_023251855.1 Bacteroidota bacterium | reverse complement strand
ATCAGCAAACTGCATTCCGATGAGTTGCATACCATCACCTGAATCGCCTGAAAAACGAACAACAATGCTTTCAGCTTCTATAGTATTAATTACTTTTTCTTCTTTCTCTTCAATCATATCCATATTATTATTCAGCATATAACCTATTTTTTTTGATAATAAGTTCTTCTTTTGACTCTCCATTATCTGCATCCGGAACACAGCAGTTTATGAGGCATACAGAGAATCATCTTAAAACATTGAATCTACCGGAACCACAAATCGCGTAATTGGAGTTTAGCAGTTGATAGAAATAAATTCCGTTTGTTAATTTTTCAGTTTGCATTTTATAATTTGCAATATTAGATTTTAAACTCTCCACTTGTCTTCCGGTTACATCATAGATAATAATTTCACTGATGTTTTGTTCGGTTATAAAATTTATTTCATCGCCGGCAGGGTTTGGATAAGTACGCTGTTGTATGCTATTTGCGACTTGTAATTCATATACTCCTACATTTCCACCAGTAAATTTTAAATCATCAACAAACAAACTGCTACCAACAGTAGGACTTCTGCCGCTTGAGGAAATTAATATCATTGCTGTGTCGGGGTCACCCGATGCTACGTGAATAATTGGAGCAGTAAAAGGAGTATAATTTGAAATGCCACTAAAAATCATTTTAACTCCAAATGCAACAGTATCACGCTTTTGCATTATGGCATCCCATTTTGAAAGTAAAATAAGGATAATGGCAGTATCTGTTCCTGCAGGGACGTATTTCCAGTTCCCTTCTAATTTTGTGGGCAAAGCCTCAAAAGGAAAACCGAAAATTTCATACGAAATATATGGCGCTGTAAATGTAGTTTTGATTTTAATACTTCCGCAAATTGCAAGTCCCGGGATTGTAGTGCCCACCATCGGAATGTTTTGGCTAACCAAATTCATTGCATAAATCCCACCGGTGTTATCAGTTGTTTTTGTTGCAGTAATAACACTGCCAAATGGTGTAGTAGCATTGAGAGTACCCCAATTCAAAGGCTTTTCAGGTGAGCCGCTCCAATCTTCAAAATCTCCATTTGGAATTGTTTGAGAAAATGAAATACGTGGTTGGCTGTTCATAAGAATTGACCAAACAAGAATACGCAGGAAAAATGTTTTCATTTATTTGTTCGATTAATAACAAAAGAACACTGACATAAAGTAACATCAATTATCCAAAATTTAATATGATGTAAATCATGTTTTTAACGAATAGAAATAAGCCTTTACTGGAGTCTTAAACCAACAGAAAGAATTCATCAGGCAGGATAAATTTTTTTTCTGCCTTTTATTTATTAAAGTGAAAGTTCATTAAAACTTCGATTGAGAAAAACTCCAATCATTTCTTTTCTATATTCACGCAGGAACACATCATTATCAACTATTCTAGGTTTTTTAGTTGCCAGTCTGATAAGCTCCTCCGTGTCATTTGCTGTTCCTTCAATAATAATGGGCTTAGGATCAACACCACCTAGAACAATTTTTATTTTTCCGTATTTGTTTATTGTGACAGCAGTAGTTAATGAAGTAAAATCAATACTTTCGCGTTGACGTAACTTTTTGAATACAGAGCGAAAACCTTCGTTAATCGGGATGTGAATAGATTTTATAATTGTCATACTGTTAAGTTTATGAGGAATAATTCCATCACCCGTATAAATCTCTTCCAATGGAATAAAATAACAGCTATTGTATTCAACCACTTCTATATAAGCATTCATGCTTATAAGTGCAATTGCAACATCTGAAACAAACTTAGAAAAACATTTTTTGTCTCCACCTGAAGCAATGCAGATATCACCTTTACATTTCAAACAATACCCAACAGCCTCTCTCCACCATTCACTTTGATTATAAAACACGCAACGGTTCTCGCAAAGAAGGTTGCCACCAATGGTGGCAGTTTTTCTTATCACAGGAGAAGCAATAGCATCAATTGCATCTATGAGCAAAGGAAATGTTTGTACAATATCCGGGTTGTTTTTTATTTCATTTAAAGTAACAGTTGCACCTATTTTTAAGTGTTTTCCGATGCGGATTATTTGTTTCATTTCAACAATTCCAGTCAGATCAATAAGACAGGAAGCTGCTTGATTTCCTTGAAATTTATTTACAATAACATCGGTTCCTCCGGCAATAAAACAGCAATTGGTTTGGTGTTCATGAGCCATTTTTACAGCCTCTTCAGCTGTTATGGGTTGCAGATATAATTTTTGCGAAATCATTATTGGGTTCATTTTATTGTTCGTGAATTTTGTTTTAATATTAATTCTGTTAAAAATTTACACAT
>JAHEYA010000116.1 GCA_023251855.1 Bacteroidota bacterium | reverse complement strand
ACGTAACACGTGTATTATAAAAAGCACTTTCTTTTGGTTTGTTAACTACAAAATATTTATTGTAGTTATATGTTCGCTGAACTACGCTGGCCAATCTTTTTATCTGTGTGGCAAAATCAATCATTACACGTGTTTGCACAGGTACCCATGGACCGGCTTCTGTTGGAATCAATACTTGCTGAATTCGTGCATGGTCAACTAAATTAAAATTTACATCCTTTGTGATTTCTAAATTAAGTTGTTTGATTGCAAAGGTGGTGTCCGTAATCCACACTGCTCCTGTATATGCAGGGTCTTTTTTGTTTTTGGGACGACAGTCAATTTTATAACATTTGAACTGATCAATATTCACACTATCAATTAAAAAGTAATCATAAAAGAGTAAGGCATTGTCGGCAATAGGCGAAAGGAAATCCTTTCCGATAAGCGAAACATTTTTATTATAAAAAATATAATTATCAAAATCAGTTCCTGCAAGTTGTGTAACAGCATTGCCATCCTTCATTCCAACAAATTTTATTTTTACGGCATTTACATCTTCATGTCTTTTGTTTTCAACTCTATTCGTATATATTTCAGAAATAATTTCACTCATTGCAACCGGTAAATTTGCTTTTACATTTTCTCCGGAAAGCGTATCCAGCTTATCCCACATAGAAGCGAATCCGTGTAAAAATTTAAGTTTCCGCAATTTTGGAGTAATATTATTCACATCGGTTTCCTGCTTTGTATAACTTATAAATTGTATAGATTCAAGATTATCACGATTATACTTTGATTTATTTTTTATTGTATTTCTGATAATTCGTAATGCAGGATTAATTCCGGGAGTAATCTCAACTGTCCGTAGATTTAGTGCCTCAGGGTTTAATTGAAAATTAATTATCTGTCTCTGACCTTTTTTAACAGCTTTTGCTTTGGAAAGATATCCTATCAATGAAACATAAATAGAATCTTTTGGTTTTGCTGTTTTGATTGTAAAGTCACCCTCAAAATTTGTGATTGTACCAATTAGTGTTCCTTTGAAATAAATATTTACAAAAGGAATTCCGCTGTTTGTACCCGATTCAGTAACTCTGCCTGTAATAATAGTTTCTTCTTGAGCTTTAACACAAACAGTTAAAACAAGTAAGAAAAAAAATAAACAAATCTTGTTTTTCAATAACATGGTAAAATTAATTCATCGTATTTCTAGAAGCACCACATTTTCTACATGATGTGTTTGAGGAAACATATCTACCGGCTGAACTTTTATTACTTTATATTTTGAATCCAGCAATTGCAGATCACGGGCTTGAGTTGCAGGATTGCAGCTTACATAAACAATTCGGTGTGGCTCAATTTCTAGTATTTTTTTTGTTACATCCTCATGCATTCCGGCACGTGGTGGATCAGTAATGATCACATCCGGTTTGCCATTTTCATTTATGAATGTATCATTTAATACATCTTTCATATCACCGGCATAAAAAGTTGTATTTGAAATGCTGTTAAGATTAGAATTTATTTTTGCATCTTCAATTGCTGCCGGTACATATTCAACACCGACTACTTTTTTTGCCTGATGTGCCACAAAATTAGCAATGGTACCTGTTCCTGTGTATAAGTCATATACAATATCCGTTTTTTTTATGGATGCAAAATCACGTGTAACTTTATATAATTCATAAGCCTGTTCCGAATTAGTTTGATAAAAACTTTTTGGACCGATCTTGAATTTCAAGTTCTCCATTTGCTCATAAATACTATCATTTCCTTTAAACAATTTTATTTCAAGATCGCTGATCGTATCGTTACGCTTGGAGTTAATAACATATTGTAATGATGTTATTTGTGGAAATTTATCTGAAATATGATTCAACAATTTTTCAATTTCTTCTTTAGCATCATAATGAAAAGCAATGATCAACATCCATTCACCTGTAGAAGTACTACGGATAATGATGTTTCGTAATAATCCGATTTGCTCTCTCAGATCAAAAAAACTTAATTTATTTTCGAGTGCATATTTTTTTATCTCATTTCGGATTGCATTGGAAGGCTCCTCTTGCAGATAACAGGTATCAATATCCAAAATTTTATCAAACGATCCCGGAATGTGGAAGCCAAGAGCATTGCGGGATATTTGATCTATTCCCTCACCAAAAGCAAGACTTTTATCTTGTATTTGTTCTACAGTTAACCATTTTTTATTTGAGAATGTAAACTCTAATTTATTTCTGTACGTATAACTTTTTTGTGATGGAATAATTTTTTGAATTTCAGGAAGTTCTATTTTGATAAGGCGTGTAAGTGCATCATTCACTTGTTTTTGTTTGTAAAATAGTTGCCAGTCATAACTCATGTTTTGCCATTTGCAACCACCACATGTTCCGAAATGACTGCAAACAGGCAGTACTCGTTTATCTGAAGGTTGATGGATTTTAATAACTTTTCCTTCACGGAATTTATTTTTTTTACGTGTAACCTGCACATCAACAATATCACCCGGTACAGCTCCTTTGATAAATACAACAAAATCTTCCATCCGGCCAACTGCTTGTCCATCTGAACTGGCATCAATAACATTAATATTTTCGAGGATAGCTAGTGGTTTTTTATTCTGGTCTCTCATAAAGGCAAATTTAGCAAATGCTTTGAAATAACGAGGGTAACTAACACATAGTAAAATTCGAAAAATTGTTAAAATGCTATACTGCGTGTTTGAGGATTATTAAGATAAAAATGAGTAAATTTACATCATAAAACATT
Source organism: Bacteroidota bacterium (assembly GCA_023251855.1). Lineage (GTDB taxonomy): Bacteria > Bacteroidota > Bacteroidia > 2-12-FULL-35-15 > 2-12-FULL-35-15 > 2-12-FULL-35-15. Next base: position 4,502 of record JAHEYA010000116.1, on the reverse strand, counting down.
TTATTATGGAAACACTTATGATTAACAAAATCAAATCACAACAGGCAATTGAACTGGAAAAAAAATATGGAGCACATAATTACTCTCCTTTACCTGTGGTGCTTGAACGTGGCGAAGGAATATTTGTTTGGGATGTGGAGGGTAAACAATATTTTGATTTTTTAGCTTCTTATAGTGCGGTCAATCAAGGGCACTGCCACCCTAAAATTGTTTCTGCATTGGTTCAACAAGCACAAAAATTAACACTTACTTCCCGCGCATTTTATAATGATTGTTTAGGCGAGTATGAAAAATTTATTACCTCTTATTTTGGATATGATAAAGTATTGCCAATGAATACAGGTGCGGAAGCTGTTGAAACTGCTTTAAAGCTTGCACGTAAATGGGGGTATGAAAAAAAAGGTGTTCCTGAAAATCAAGCAAAAATAATTGTATGTGAAGGTAATTTTCATGGACGCACCATTACCATTGTTTCTGCAAGTACTGACCCCGATGCAAAAAATAATTTCGGTCCATATACTCCCGGAATAATTGCCATTCCGTATAATGATACCAAAGCTTTAGCTGAAGCATTGAAAGATAAAACTGTTGTCGGTTTTTTATTGGAACCCGTGCAAGGTGAAGCAGGAGTGATAATACCAGATGATGGATATTTGAAAAAATGTTTTGATCTCTGCCAACAAAATAATGTTTTATTTATGGCTGATGAGATACAATCCGGATTAGGCCGTACCGGTGCTCGTTTAGCTTGTGATCATGAAAAAGTACATGCAGATATTTTAATTTTAGGAAAAGCACTTTCCGGTGGAACATATCCTGTTTCTGCGGTACTGACAAATGATGAAATTATGTTGTGTGTCAAACCCGGACAACATGGATCCACCTACGGTGGTAATCCAATTGCTTGTAAAGTAGCTGTTGCCGGTCTTACTGTGTTAAAAGATGAACAATTATCTGAAAACTCTGACCGATTAGGAAAAATCTTTTTGAGAGAATTAAAAGCGATTCAAGCTCAATACCCTCAGTTAATAAAAGCTGTTCGTGGTAAAGGATTGTTTTGTGCAATGGTAATTGCAGGGCGCAATGGTAGATCTGCCTGGGAAGTATGTATTGAATTAATGAAAAATGGTTTGTTAGCCAAGCCCACACATGGTGATATCATTCGTTTTGCTCCTCCATTGATCATAACAGAAGAGCAGTTGATGGATTGTATTGCCATCATCAGAAAGGTGCTTAAAACCTTTTAGGAAAGCTCCTTCCACCTGCTTTCATAATATCTAGAAAACCAAGATTCGTAATTCGTGAAAATTCGTAATTCGTAGTATATGAAATTATTAAAAGAAATGTGCAATATTCATGCGCCTTCCGGCAATGAAGCGGGTATGACCAAATTCCTTTTGGATCATATTAAAAAAAATCAAAAAAAATGGAAAGTAAAACCGGTTATCTATTCCGGTGATGGTTTTCAGGATTGTATTGTAATGGTATTTGGAAAACCAAGAACGGCTATTTTTGCACATATTGATAGTATTGGTTTTACAGTGAGTTATGGAAACGAATTAGTTAAAATTGGTGGTCCACGTACCGTTGATGGATTTGAATTGGTTGGTAGGGATAGTAAAGGAAAAGTAGATGCAAAATTAAAATTGGTGGTTGATAAAAAAACACACGAAACAAAATTGGAAGTTGATTGTAAACGTATTCTGGATAGAGGTACTGAGCTTACTTTTAAACCCAATTGGCGTGAAACAAACGAGTATGTTCAATGTTGTTATATGGATAACCGTCTTGGAGTTTGGAATGCTCTGAAAGTGGCAGAAACATTAAAAGATGGGGTAATCTGTTTTTCCTGCTGGGAAGAGCATGGAGGTGGAAGTGTTTCTTATTTGCAGAAATTTATTTATGAAAAGTATAAAGTAAAACAAGCAATTATCTCTGATATCACTTGGGTTACACCCGGTGTGCCACATGGTAATGGGGTTGCAATATCACTACGGGATAGTCTTGTTCCCAGAAGAAGTTATGTTGAAAGAATTATTGCAATTGCTAAAAAAACCAAAATAAAATATCAGTTAGAAGTTGAAGGTACCGGTGGAAGTGATGCCAAAGAATTACAGATGGCTGAAAACCCCTGGGATTGGTGCTTTGTAGGAGCTCCTGAAGATCATGTTCATACTCCTGATGAAAAGGTTTTTAAGAATGATATTGATGCAATGGTGAGCTTACATAAGCTGCTGATGGAGAAGTTATAATAGCTTTAAAAAACTAGCCAATTCTCTTTTGAACATAATGTTCAATTTTCTCAAATAGTATCTGTGGGCTGGACGTGCGCCAGGCAACATCATTTAATTTTCCTCCTGATAAAATATAATAATCAATATTTGCATTTTGAAATTCATCCAAAACATGCTTTCTGAAATTTAAAAAAGCGATCCATCCATCTTCTACTTCTTCAAACCATTCCTGGTAATAACAATCGTCTGAAGCATGAAAATTCAATACATTTTCTCCAATTAAAATAAATTTATTTACTCCGTATCGCATTATTTTTTCAATGATGTCACGCTTTAATAACATAATATCATTATTGATACAATCATTCCATTCGCCTATCAGTTCTATGATTGCATACCCATCCTCATAATCAACAAATAGAATTTTTATATAAAGGGTAGGGGAGTCAATATCATCCCATTGGGGGTGAATAAGATAATTGTAAATGGCATTAGTATATTCAAATTCACTGTATTCACGACCATTAAAAGGGGATTTTTCATCCTCTGAAGCGATATAAAAATGCCGCCAATTGTAGTATGGTTCTATGTCTTGCATCTCCTGAAGAATACAAATTGTATCGAATTAAGATCTGTTTATGTATTATTTATATGATATTGCCAACTGCCTCCTGCCACTCACCATCATCAACTACGAACTACGAACTACCAACTACCCATTAATAACAGCATTCCTTACACTTCCATATTTCAACGATAATTCATTAGCTTTTTTATAGGATACTTTTAATTCATCAGCAACCATAAGTGTTCCACGGTCAACCAGTTTATTATTACTCAACTGCATATCCACCATTTTATTTCCTTTCACCCTGCCCAACTGAATCATTACAGAAGTGGAGATCATATTCAATACCAATTTCTGAGCAGTACCTGATTTCATACGTGTACTACCGGTAACAAATTCTGGTCCAACTACAATTTCAATTTTATATTTTGCAACTTTTGCAACTGAACTCTTCGTATTACATACAATACAAGCGGTAGTAATTTTATTTTTATTACAAGCTTCCAATGCTCCAATTACATAAGGAGTTGAACCTGATGCGGCAATACCGATTACTACATCTTTTTTAGAAATTTTATGTTGTTGAAGATCTTTCCAACCTTGTTGTGTATCATCTTCAGCAAACTCAACCGCTTTGCGTATTGCTTTATCACCACCGGCAATAAGCCCAATAACTAAACCTTGTGAAACACCATACGTTGGTGGACATTCAGAGGCATCAACAATTCCTAATCTTCCACTGGTGCCAGCTCCCATATAAAATAAACGTCCTCCTTGCTTCATTAGTTTTACAATTACGGTCACTAATTTTTCAATTTCAGGAATTGTTTTTTCTATAGCAAGTGGAACTGTTTTATCCTCTTTGTTAATGTTGGTAAGCAGTTGCAAGATACTCATTTTTTCAAGTGCTTTATATTTTGAATCGGATTCAGTAGTTTTTTTCATAGTATTCAAAAAAAATATTTTTTTATAGCTCAAAACCTATCACAAGAATATCATCTACCTGTTCCAAGTTTCCTTTCCATTGTTGGTGATATTTCATCAACAGTTTATGTTGTTCTTCAAAAGGTTCATCTTGTATTTTTGATAATATTTCCTTAAAAGTTTTGGTCATCATTTTTTTGCCTGATTCTCCACCAAACTGGTCGGCATAGCCATCTGAGCTAATATATAAAATGTCTCCTTTGTTTGCTTTTATTGTTTGAGTAGTGAATTTTATTTCATGCTCTCTTTCACTCTCTTTAGTACCTATTGACATTTTATCGCCTTTCACTTCTTCAAATTCTCCGTTCTTGAATAAATACAATGGTCGCATTGCTCCTGCAAATTGAATTTTTTTAGTTTTCAAATTTATAGTACAAATAGCGATATCCATTCCATCTTTGGATGTATTGTTAGGATTATTTTGATACAAAGCCTTGATAACACCGAGGTTGAGTTCATCCAATATTTTTCCTGGTTCATCAATATCATTATCAATTATAATATTGTTCAATAAATTATATCCAATCAACGACATGAATGCGCCGGGTACTCCGTGTCCTGTACAATCTACACAAGCAATAATCACAGTATTTTCTTTGCGATGGAACCAATAGAAATCACCACTTACAATATCTTTTTGTAAAAAGAAAACAAAACTTTTTGGCAATGATTCCCGGATATTTTCAAAATTGGGAAGGATAGAAGTTTGAATTCTT
>JAHEYA010000479.1 GCA_023251855.1 Bacteroidota bacterium | reverse complement strand
CAAGGGTTATTGAATGCCGCCCCATGGTGGTATACTGGGTCATCACAGAATCTCCATTACCACTAAGAGGTGTGGTACCACCATCAAAAAACCACTGAATAATACCCGTTGCATTGGTGGTATAGGTAATATCTGAAAAAGTACATCCTGTATTTTGCAGGAAAATAGCTGGTTCTACCGGAGATTTCATATCCGATTGAGCAATTGCAATACCTGCAGGATCTTCAAACAAAGGTAAACTCACACCCGGAACACCATTACCTCCATCACCACCTTTACCGCCTTTACCGCCATTTCCACCGGCACCACCTGTACCTATATCGCAACCAATACCGCCACTGCCTGAACCGGAACTGCCACCACCTGTACCTCCAGGAGTGCCTGCAATGCCACCTGTACCTTGTAATCCGGAGTTAAGCATGCAATCTTTTAGGGAAGTGTTCACACCATTGCTATCAATATAAATTCCGAAAGAACCTCCACCGCCTTTGCCGCCCTTAGCACCAAAGCCGCCCTGGCCACCTTCGCCACCACCGCCACCACCGGGGCCAGCACCATTACTATTACCAAAACAAGTTGTTAAACAGCCCTGAGATCCGCCACCACCGCCACCACCACCACCACCACCATGGTTACCCTGCACACCTGTTTGTCCATCACCGGGAAGAAAATAGTTGCTAAAAACAATCACTCCATTTGCACCTGCTGCTCCGTCTATTCCATCAATTCCGTTTGCACCATCAGCACCAATACTGGCAGGGGTTTGATCACAACCGAATGAAATCGGTAAACCACACATGCCTTGTCCACCACTACCTCCAACACCTCCACCTACACCAAGTCCGGTTTGCCCGGTTGATCCGGCTGGTGCATTCCCTCCCCATGGGCAACCACCGGTTCCCCTTGCACCGCCATTTCCACCGTTTCCACCTGCAGCACTTCCGGGATAAGATCCGGAACCACCTGCACCACCTGCAGTACAACAACCACCATTTTCATCTCCGGGCTGACCTAATGATCCATTTACTCCGTTAATTCCATTTGTACCCGGAACCCCGTTATAGCCATTGGTGGCATTTCCTGCGGTAACAGTTAATCGTGAAATATCATAAGAAAAACAATTTGCAATATGCACACCGTATGTGGTAACACTGTTACCAGCGGCATCACTGACATTAATGGTAATATCATGAATACTAAAATTGCTGATGTTGTTACAATCTATTGCTACAATGCGGTTTGGCATAGTATCTACATGGGTAGAATCTCTGAAAATAACAGTTTGTAATGAGTTTGTTTTTTTCCAGTTGTTAGCAGGATCAAAGCCTCCATCCATGGTAATTCCGCTGATCATGGGGAGTTCATTGGAAATAGAATAATTACCTACAGCAAGCCAAAGTTGTTTATTGACAGCACTTGCAAGTGTAAAACCATAAGGGAGAGATGCCGGATTTGCTTTTGTACCTGCAGCACCGCTGGTTGCACCTGTTGGTGTGATATATATGATGTTGCATTCCTGAGCAAATACAAAAGCCCCTCCCCAGCCATCCCAGAAAGGGAGGGAGAAGATGAAAGTAAATAAAAGAATGTATTTTAATTTAAAAATCATTTAAAAACTAACTCGAATTGTAAAATGCAAAAACAACTATTAATTGTATTTTAATGGATATAAAATGAATTAAAATAGTTGCTTTAATTATATCAATCTACTCACTAGTGATATGTAAAATGTAAAATGGCAGATGTAAGATGGTTAAAAGCCAATCGCAAAGCCAAAACCCACATTTTCCATTTCACATCTTACATTTAACATAATACTAGTTCTCCATTTCATAATCCAAAGGAGCAACTTTCGACTTTTTTATTGTTGATAAAATAACCATTGTGGTTACGTTTGAGATCTCTGAGATGTTTCTGATCTTATCCATTGCCAGATTCTCATAAGCAGCAATATTAGGCACCATTATTTTTAATATATAGTCCGAGGAGCCCGTACAATGATAGCATTCAATAATTTCTGGGATCTCCAGAATTTGTTTGATAAAACTAGGAACAGCGTTACCTTTTGTTTGTGCTAAAGAAACCAGCATAAAGGTTTGAATACCCATACCAAGGCTTTCTACATCAACTTCGGCATGATAACTTTTAATGATTTTTGCCTTCTCTAATTTTTTAACCCTTTCAAAAGTGGGGGTTGCAGAGAGCCCAACTTTCTGAGCCAAGTCCAGATTGCTGATTCTACCGTCATGTTGAAGCTCCTTTAAAATTTTAAAGTCGGTTTTGTCTAATTTTTCAGTTTTTTTCATTCTTTTTT
>JAHEYA010000478.1 GCA_023251855.1 Bacteroidota bacterium | reverse complement strand
AGTCATCACAAATTTATCTGTTTGAGATTTCATTCCTAATGCATCTATTTTATCTTTTACATCTTTTGCTTCCGGTGGAAAAGGAATAAATAATTTAGGATTTTTATAATATCCATCTACTTTAGATGCAACCCCGGAAGAATTGTTTGTACCCACAGTTAATGCCTCTTTTAATCCCTTAATAACTTCATCATTACTTAGCGGATTTGATCCAGGCTTATTGCCTTTCAACACATCGTTAGCAGCAGCTTTTGCAGCATTTGCTCTTTCTTGTAGCGATTGCCCTGCAGATACATTAACTGTTACAACAATCAATGCAATAATTGGAATGACGATTTTTTTCATGAGAAGGATTATTTATTTGTTATTTAACTATTTTATTTCAAAGTCGAGAAATTTTTCATTTTCAATATATGCTTCAAGCCTATCTCCTATCTTCACCGGGCCAACCCCTTCAGGTGTTCCGGTATAAATCAAATCGCCTGTTTTTAGCATAAAGTATTTTGATATATATGAAACAATAGTGTCGAATGAAAACAATAGATCTTTTGTATTTCCCTTTTGCACTTTGTTGCCATTAATTGTTAAATGAAAATTAATATTTTGTTGATCGACAAATTGTTTTTTGTTGAGGAATTTTCCAATAGGGGCTGCACCATCGAATGCTTTTGCTTTTTCCCAGGGTAAGCCCTTTTTCTTACATTCCTCTTGTAAATCGCGAGCGGTGAAATCAATTCCTATGCCAATTTCATCATAATACTTATTTGCGAATTGAGTTTGAATATTTTTACCAGCTTTATTAATTTTCAAAACCAGTTCCACTTCATGATGAATTTCTTTTGAAAATTCAGGATAATAAAATGGTTGATTATCCTTTATTAAAGCAGTGTCTGGTTTTAGAAAAAAAATAGGTTCAGTAGGTAGAGGAGAACTCATTTCTTTTGCATGTTCACTATAATTTCGGCCTATGCAAATTATTTTCATACTTCCTTTTTTTAAATTATTACCCTTTATTATTATCACGAACAACAGTAGTATTTTTTCAACATCACATTTTGCTTGCAGGTGCAACAAACATACAAATTTATGATAAACTAAATCCTATTTAGATTTATTATTGCCTTTAGATTTACGGTTATATTATAAAAACTTTATTTAAATTGTCGTACTTTCGCTTTAGTCATAAAAGAGTTAATAAAAGTATTTTGGCACGGTAGTTGAAATTCGGTTTTCGAAAAAAATTAAAACCTTGAAATTATGGAAACATTAACCTACAACTTAAAAAAAATTGTTTGTGCTGCTTTTATAGGCACTTTGATATTTGGCTCTGACGTTATCAAAGCTCAGGAAGAGTTGGTCCCTGATCAAAATCCTAACTACAGAAAAAGTATGGATAAATACATGGCTAATAAAGAAGATTTGGTGAAAACAGAAGGCACTACTTTACAAAACACCTACAAAGCTATTGATGATATGCAGATTAAACAAGAGCGCAGGGCTGCCAGAAGAAGTTATCGTCAGCAAAGACGATTGGCTCGTGCCAACTATGGAGGATATTATTATAGCTATCCATATAACTATGGTTATAACTCTTATGGTTATAATTCATATTATCCATATTCAAATTATTCATCTTCGTACAATTATTATAATCCTTATTGCGGGTTAAACACAATTGCATCAACCGCATTATTAGGTTTAGGGTTATACTGGTGGTTGCGATAAATCTTGGTTAAAATTTTAATATAAACTTTTAAAAAATAAATCTATGAAACGAATCATTGTGGTATCATTAATTGCATCTGCGTTAATGACAGAAAGTTGTACCAGAAAAGTAACCCGGGTTAGTCCGGATAAACAAGTTGACTTAAGTGGCCGATGGAATGATGTTGATTCCAAAATGGTGGCAGACGAGATCACCAAACAAGTATTAGGTGAAAAATGGCTCACTAATTTTACTAAAGAGAATCCGGGAAAAAAGCCAGTGGTAATTGTAGGTTTTGTTAATAACAAAAGCCATGAACATATTGAGGCAGAAACTTTTATAAAGGATATTGAAATAGCCTTTATTAACTCTGGGTTGGTGAAACTGGTTCAGGGAGGAGAAAAACGTCAGGAAGTACGCGGAGAAAAAGCAGACCAACAGGATAATGCATCACAATCAACTATGAAAAAATGGGGATTAGAAATTGGAGCTGATTTTATGATGCAAGGTAGTATCAACTCTATTGTTGATTCTTACAAAAGAGATAAAGTCGTGTATTATAAGATAAACCTGGAATTAACCCATATTCAAACCAGTGAAGTAGTGTGGAT
>JAHEYA010000115.1 GCA_023251855.1 Bacteroidota bacterium | reverse complement strand
AAATAATTTCTGTTATGTGGCATGTTTATATTTTGAAATGCCGTGACAGTACTTATTACACGGGTTGCACAAATGATCTCCAAGACAGATTAAAAAGGCATAACAGAGGAGAGATTTCATATACATCTTCAAGATTACCTTTTGAACTAATAACATACATTGTATTTACAGATAAATACAAAGCTTTTAGTTTTGAAAAATATTTGAAATCAGGATTAGGAAAGGCTTTTGCATTCAAGCGATTGGTTTAAATTCATTTTTTTCTATAGTAATTTGAGATTGTCCTTGAGTTGAAAAAATTGACTTAAGTTCTCATAAATTTGTTTAAGACCTGAAGTTTATGTCCACCTTCGCCCTCCGAAGCATTGAAAACCCCACAGGGTGAGCAATGCGAAGAAGGAGGGCTTTCTTTTTTTTGAAAAGTTTAGCTTTACTATACTTATCAAATATTATTTTACAATTTTACCTCCGCTTACTTCATATTCAAATGCGCTGCTCATCATATCCTGTTCAGATTTTGACAAGCCAACTCCTTTTGCAACAGATCTCCATCCGCTAACAGAATCCTTTACTTTATTTATTATTTTTTTCGCTTTTGAATTTTCAACACGAAAATATTCTGCAACGCTTTTTGCTAAATCCAAATCAAGCGAATTATCTTTTTCAGAAATATTCAAACTCAACCCCGTTCCGTATTCATTTGGGTTCAAATCATATGCAGGAGATAATCTCCAGCCTTTATCCGTAAGTAAAAAACCATGATTGCGTAAGTGGTCATCTGTGTTTTTTACACAAATCGAAAACACAATACGCCTCCACAACTCTTCGAGATCAGTATTTGTATCGGCACCATGCCTCATGAGGAATTCAACCATTTCAAGATAGCTCACTCCTGTATCATGTCCTGCGCCATCTGTGTAGCCAAGCATAGTCATAGCAGAAGCAAAATGTATTCGTTCTCCTTTTTCATTGCGATCAAATCTTTTTGTAATAAAAGTATGGTAGTCGTTATTGAATTGTTTGATTTCACTATCGGGAACCCTTATTCCGGACTTTGCTGCAAGTTTATTTGCAACCATTTCCCAGGCGCCAACATTTTTTTTGTCTTTTATACTTGGAAATTTTGCTATGCACAAACTATTCTTTGGGTTTAACACACTGGCTTTGGGTCTTGCTCCGCCAAGTGAGGAGCCGGGAGCAATGAGAAGACTAATCCATTTTAAATATTCTTCATCGTTAATATTACCTTCTTCAAATTTTTTACTTGCATGTTCAAGTTCCCGCAAAGATTTCCAGGGCGGTACTGCCATATTTTTATCATCGTTCAGAAAATTTCCATTCTCTTCTAATTTATAACGGAGTGCACCCATGCGATGTCCGTCAAAAACACCAAGTAAAAAATCAGATTCATGTAAATTTATTTCAGCCCGTTTTTCTTTTCTTGCCAATGCCGCTTCTCTTCGTTCCATGAGTATGCGCCCCCAACGATCAGGGCACGAATCGAGAAACACTCCGAAATTTATTTTTTCTTCTTTTGGAAAATATTGCCCGGAATAAAGTTGCAAATCAGGATCAATGGTGTGATTAAAACCAGACTTCAGCCAATCTTTTGTGTATTCAAATGAAAATACTTCTTTGCCCTTTGCAGGAGTAGTAGAAAGAATTCCCATTTGAGTTGGCTCGTTAAGACCTTCCCAATGCGCGTAAACCAATACGTTTTTTTTACTGCTCATTTATATTTTTCTTTTTGGCGCTCTTTCTTTTACTGTCAATTCAGCGTCCTGTAATTTCCTTCCTAAAATATCATCTAATGCAACCTTAAGCAAATCTTTTTCAAGTCCAAGAACAAATAAAACCTTACAGTACATCCCCATTGCAACACTGGGCGACCCGTTTTCAATATTGTACAATGTTTTACGCCCAATGTTGGCACGCTCCGAGACCTGTTCTGTACTTAGCTTCCTACGCAATCTCGCCAAACGCAAGTTCTCCCCAAGTTCTTTTAAAATCTTATTAGAAGAGGGTGTTAATGTTGCTTTTCTACTGCTCATAATGTTTCTTATTATACACAAATATAGTAATTTTGGGTTTAATAAGACACATTATATCACATTTAATTTATTCATGTAAAAGCTGTTTGAAATCCGTTTATAATTCGCATATCCACGTTTACTAATTTAAAATTATGCTGAATTCCAAAGAATTAGAAGCAATAAAAGTGATTAGAAAAATCATCGTTCACAAAGGGTATTTTCCCCGGAATGAGGGAACTAAGCAAAACTTTTTTGCCAAATTTTTAAATGGTACGGAAAACAAAAAAAGATCCAATGGCGGACTGAAATGGATAAAACATTTCCAAAAAAATAAATTGCGCCCGAAAAAAAACGGATAAAAAATGTTCATCTCACTATTTTTTTGTTTAGGTTTGAATAACAGAAATTCAACTTAATAAACCTCTACTGAGAATCGAAAAAAATAAAAATAGTGTAGCGGAACTACTATGATCAATTACTAAAAAACGATGAAAACAAAACTACTTGCTTCTTTATTTGTTTGTACAACTTATTTTGCAAGTGCACAATCGTTTGTACAAACCGTAATTGGAAGCGCAAGTACTTATGCAACGTCACCCAACGCCTCAATGGTGTGGACTATTGGAGAAGTAATGACGGAAACATATTCTTCTTCAGGCATTTTTTTTACCCAGGGCTTCCATCAGACAGAAACAATTTACGTTACCTCCGCCACAAGTAAAAGTCCTTTGGAGCAAAAAATTCTTATTTATCCAAACCCGGTTATTGATAATCTGATTATTGATTTTTCGGTTTCCGATAACAATTATTTTGTGGAACTATATGATTTACAAGGGCAATTGCTAAAGAAAAAATTTGTTTTGCCAAATGAGAGGCAATTAATGCTTTCCTGTAAAGATTTTGCGGAGGGAATTTATTTGCTAAACATTATTAATTCGAAATTATACTTTAAAACATCTTATAAAATCATCAAAATCCAATAAATTATACTATGAAAAAATCAAAAATAGTTTCGGCTCTCTTGGTCGCGTTTACAATGAGTCTGGTTTCATTTGCTCAAGTGCCTCAGGCATTCAAATACCAATCTGCAGTGGTTGACTCACTTGGACACCCTATGGTGAATAAGACCATTCAAATGATAATTTCAGTTCATAATATTTCTGTCACTGGTACTGTTATTTATATGGAAAATCAATCTGTTACAACAAATCCGTTCGGATTGATTAACCTTGAAATTGGAAATGGAACCAATACAAGTGGAAGTTTTTCTTCAATCTATAAATTAACAGGCACGAAATGGATGGAGGTTAAAGCCGATTTTGGAACTGGATTCGTACCAATGGGAACATCTCAACTACTCTCTGTGCCTTATGCATTATTATCTGATTCGACTTTGCATGGTCCATATATTGCCGGAAACGGAATAAAAATCAGCCATGATAGTATTATTAACAAACACAAAGGGGGTATTGGAATAAAAATCAGCAATGATAGTATTATCAATAAGCACATTGCAGGAAGAGGGATTAAAATCAGTAATGATAGTATTATCAATAGGCACATTGGAGGGAATGGGATTAAAATCAGCAATGATAGTATTATCAATAGGCACATTGCAGGTGTTGGGATAAAAATCAGCAATGATTCTATCTCATCTGCCCTTAAATTTAAAGGAGGCAGTAATCGTTTAACTAAATGGCTTTCAACAACAGATTCAATAGGAAAATCAATTATGACTGATGATGGGTATTATCTTGGAGTGGCAAATGGATCACTAAGTATAACTGCAAGTAGTGGTTCTAATGCAATACAAGGTTTTAGTACATCGGGTGCTGGATCTGTTGGTGTATTAGGTTCGTGCAATGGCGGAACTGGAGTAAAAGGACAATCCACTAATCCATCTGGAGGAACCGCTATATCAGGAGTGGCCGCTGGTAATGGTATTGGAATTTATGGAAGTGCGCCTCAACCTGGCCTAGCCGGGCAATTTGCAGGTGATGTTGTGGTAAACGGGAATTTTACTGCAACAGGAAGTACACAGGTACCAACCATATACGGGAATGTTGTGATGTTAGCAAATGCACAGGTAAATGGTAATTTAACTGTAAGTGGAACATTAAATAAAGGCAGCGGCACCTTTAAAATAGATCACCCTTCAGACCCCCAAAATAAATACCTGTACCACAGTTTTGTTGAAAGTCCCGATATGATGAATATCTATAACGGGAATATCACTACAGATGCAACAGGTGATGCGGAAGTACAGTTGCCCACATACTTTGACACGTTAAATAAAGATTTCAGATATCAACTTACAGTGATTGGGCAATTTGCTCAAGCGATAGTAGCAGAGAAAATAAATGGAAACAAATTTAAAATAAAAACAGACAAACCAAACGTAGAAGTAAGTTGGATGGTTACAGGTGTTCGAAAAGATCCATTTGCAAATAAAAACAGAGTGATTACTGAAGTTGAAAAAAGTCCCGAAGATAAAGGAAAATACCTTTATCCGGAGCTTTATGGAGCTAGTGAAGATTTATCTATATTCAAAAAGGATTATAGTAAAAAACAAAAATAAGCCTGTTATATTAGTTGAAATAATAAATTAACAAACATATTTTTTACATGAAAAACAAACTCCCCTTTTTTTATCATGAGTGTTTGTTTGTTGCTTGTGAACAAGGGGCTGGCGCAAAAGCCATCTACTCTCTCCAATAAAATAATATCAAAACAAGAGGAGTACCTGCCAAATTTTTTTATCAAATTAAATCCGGTTTGTACCGAAGGTGTTTTTGATAACAGACTATTAATTTCTGATTTTAAACAATCATTAGGTCGGCTTGGTTTTATTGCAGGCTCTGTAGATGCAACATTATTGATGCGTAAATGGTTAATCACATACATTCATTTAAGCCGGCCCTACATTAATCAGTTTGACGCGTATTATCCCTACCAGTACGCTAAAGAGTATACAATAACTACCACCAACACCCCGGTGGTTTATTTCAATGTAGAGTTCGGAATTGGTATTCATCTGAAAGATACTTTATTCAGTTAATACCCCTAAGCTCTGCTTCGGGGTGATAAAATGTTCGCTTTTGCGAACACAATTTTGTTCAGTTAATACCCCTAAGCTCTGCTTCGGGGTGATAAAATGTTCGCTTTTGCGAACACAATTTTGTAAGCATTAAGAATTAGTTATGCGATACTCCGCAGCTCTGCTGCGGGGTTATTCATTTCAAAAAAATAAAAAAACAGTTCAGGGCGAAGGCAATAGCGCGGAATATAATTATCAAAAAAAATTGGCGATCGAAAAAAAATTAATCAGAAGAATCATTGAAATAAGAGCAGGAGCATATTATTATCACCGATCTATTAATGACTGGCTTGACGGTTCAATCCCTCGCAGTGGATCACCAGATGTTTTTGGAGTTATTTCAACTGATGGAATTCAGTGGGGGAGTGCTGCTGATTTACCCACTGCTCCGTTTTATAAATACCCCGGTGTAAGCAACATGTTTGTGCCCTGTGGCTATCTGGGAGTTGGATTTATCCGGCAACTCGACAGGACCAATAAAGCCGATTGCGAAACCTACAAAATAAAAGGCAAAAGAAATTTTTTAAATATGTTTGCCGATATAATTGCAGGCTATCCGATTATTGAAGATTATAAAGGCATAGACGGAATTAAGCACGATGTGAGCGGTAAAGGAGCTGTAGGATATGAAAGAAATTATGTTGGTTGGAGAGTTGGTGTAGAATATTTTGCGGGCATAAAACAAGCATTTAATGTCAAGTTGGTTTATATTCAAAAAACCAGGATTAAAAAAAATGACAAAAGATTATTCTACCATCGAATTGTCGCTCGGAATTTCTTTAAACAGGTTTGTTTATAAATATGCAGTTAAGAAAAAATTTAGCTCTTAAACGGTTTAAAAAACTCGCTATATTGATTTACCTTACCAAATTAAAAAAATCTTTTTCTGTAAGAATTTATTTAGCCAAACTACATCCTATGAAACCAATTTATTTCCAATGTTTTGGCTTTTTAAGAATATAACCATTAGATAAAGTTATTTCTTCTGGCAGAATCGCCTTTTCAAATTTGTCCTTATGGGATTCTAATTTAAGATATACATTCGCTTTATTCTTTAAGTCGAATGAAAATCGATTTGGAGGGAAATAAACCATTATTCTGTGAGATGGATCGTGCTCTCTAATAAAATTTATTGGTGGGATTAAATCACTATCTGCTGAAATCAAAATTGAAATACTGCAGTTTTTCTGTACAACATCTCGAATCATATTTGTCGCAATATTTACATCTGTTTCTTTTTCCTCGAATGTTTTATATGTTGCCCCGCAACTATTACATTTTTTAGACTTTTCCATGAACTTTCCTAAATGAAGATTAAATTTAGGGTTTAATTTATTAGCTGAAAAAAACAAATCTTGTCTTTCCTGATCCCCGTCAGTATTTGTTGGAATAGCAGAAAAGTAATGTACTTCTACTAGTTCTTGGTGTGGCTTTAAGAATTGATTGCAAAAAGGTACAATGTCGAGCCAATAATATTTTTTCCACTTTTTGCTTTTAAGCCCAAAGTAAAAATTAAAACCGTCAATGTAAAAAATAACTTTTTGTTTATTTCCAGCCATAATAAAAAAATAAAGCCCTCTGCAATTGAGGGCTTGACCTAAGAATTTCTCATCTTAGGGGGGTATGAGGACTCGCGTCCACGATGCAAATGTACAACCTTAAATATCACAAAAGCAAGGAGAATTAAATGTTTTTAACAATAAAAGGTGTAATTCACGGACAAAGAAGGTGCACGGCTCTTATTCATAATTATTTGGACAATTTTTGGGCCATTGTAAATTCAGTTATCAATGTCGCATTTTGGAGGAAGCAAATCGCGATTTCCCATTTTAAATCCCACAATTGATTATAGCCAGTATTTGTTTTATTAATTACTTTTGCTGCCATAGGTTCTACTATTTTATTGAACCCCCAAACTTAAAAATATCCTATGAAATCAATCACAACGCTATCATTCGGAATATTATTTATTTCCGCAGTAGCGCAAACAATGACCCCGGAAATGCTTATACAGCTTGGAAAGGTAAGCACCAACGGAATTACAAAAGATGGTAAATCGATTGTTTACAGTGTTAAAAAATATAATTTGTCAGCCGATAATGCAACAACAACAAAATATCTTATTCCGATTGCAGGAGGT
>JAHEYA010000114.1 GCA_023251855.1 Bacteroidota bacterium | reverse complement strand
CTTTTCTTATTTTTGCAACTCTTTTGCGGAGATAAATTTAGAAATTTTAAAACGAGATAAAATGGAACGTATTACATCATCTGATCAGTATCAGCAAGAATATAAACGTAGTGTTGAAAACCCTGAAGCTTTTTGGGCTGAGCAAGCAGATACGTTTAAATGGCAAAAAAAGTGGGATCGGGTTCTTGACTGGAACTTTGATGAACCAACTATAAAATGGTTCAATGGCGGCAAATTAAATATCACTGAAAATTGCCTTGACCGGCATCTTGAAAAAAGAGGAGATCAAGTTGCAATTATTGCAGAGCCTAATAATCCGGATGAACCGGCAAGAAAAATTTCATATAAAGAACTTCATAAAGAAGTATGCCGGTTTGCAAATGTTTTGAAAAGTAATGGTGCAAAAAAAGGTGATCGCATTTGTATCTATATGCCAATGGTTCCTGAATTGGCAATATCAGTGCTTGCATGTGCAAGGATTGGGGCAATTCATTCGGTTGTTTTTGGCGGTTTTTCTTTCAAATCCCTTTCAGATAGGATACATGATGCAGATTGCAATATTGTAATTACAGCTGATGGAGGTTTCCGCGGAACAAAAGACATACCTCTAAAAAGTGTTGTTGATGAGGCTTTAGAAACTTGTCCGTCAGTAAAAAAAGTTATTGTTTTGAAGCGAACCAATTGTGAAGTTACGATGCAGAAAGGCAGAGATAGCTGGTGGCATGATGAAATTAAAAATGTGAGTGACGATTGTGTACCGGAAACAATGGATTCAGAAGATCCGCTTTTTATTTTATATACATCAGGTTCAACCGGAAAACCAAAAGGGGTAGTACATACAACAGCAGGGTATATGGTATATGTGGATTATACTTTTAGAAATGTTTTTCAGTACCCCTCCCTAACCCTCCCCCAAGGGGAGGGGACTGCTCCGAAATACCATACTGCAAATGCTATGATATTTAAAGTATTAAATGACAAAGCAAAACGAATGCGACAAAATCCAACAGTGGCAGAAAAAGCTTTGTGGCAATCAGTTAGAAAGCACAATGCAGGATATCATATCAGGAGGCAACATGTTATTGGCCAGTTCATCGTAGATTTTGTTTGTCTTGAAAAATTGTTGATTATTGAAGTTGATGGAGATATACATGATTATCAAAAAGAGGAAGATGCCCAAAGAACTGCGTTTTTAAATGAAAAGGGATTTCAGGTAATTCGTTTCAGAAACGAAGAGGTTTTAGGTGATATAGAAAATGTTATTAAAAAGATACAAACGAAATTAAGTAGCGCCAACCCCCTCCCCTTGGGGGAGGGCAGGGGAGGGGTCTATTGGTGCACTGCAGATGTAGGTTGGATCACGGGGCATTCGTATCTGGTTTATGGTCCGCTTTTGGCAGGTGCTACTACACTTATGTTTGAAGGAATTCCAACTTATCCCGATGCCGGCAGGTTTTGGAATGTGATTGATAAACATAAAGTAAACATTTTTTATACAGCCCCAACAGCCATCCGGTCGCTGGAAGCAATGGGTTTAGATTTTGTAAAACCATATAAACTGGATTCCCTGAGAGTTTTAGGAACTGTTGGGGAGCCTATAAATGTTGAAGCATGGAACTGGTATAATGAAAATATTGGTAAAAATATTTGTCCGATTGTTGATACCTATTGGCAAACAGAAACAGGTGGAATAATGATTTCTCCTTTAGCAGGAATAACCAAAACAAAACCTGGTTTTGCAACGCTTCCATTACCGGGTGTTCAGCCTGCATTGGTTGATGAAAAAGGAAATGAACTGGAAGGAAACAATGTAGAAGGAAGGTTGTGTTTCAAATTTCCATGGCCGGGTATAATCCGCACTACATATGGTAATCATCAACGTTGTAAAGAAACTTATTTTGCAACTTTCAAAGGATATTATTTTACCGGAGATGGTTGTAGACGTGATGAGGATGGGTATTACAGGATAACAGGCCGTGTAGATGATGTAATCAAAGTTTCAGGACATTTACTTGGAACAGCAGAAATTGAAAATGCAATTAATGAACATCCGGATATTGTAGAAAGTGCTGTAGTGGGCTTCCCACATGATATAAAGGGCTGGGGAATTTATGCTTTTGTTATTTGTAATCATGAAAGAAAAGATACAGAGACTTTAAAAAAAGAGGTGATTCAAACTGTAACAAAATTTATGGGTCCGATTGCGAAGCCGGATAAAATCCAGATTGTGAAAGGACTTCCGAAAACTCGCAGTGGAAAAATCATGAGAAGGATATTGCGAAAGATTGCCGAAAATGATTTAGCGAATTTAGGCGATATTTCGACATTGCTTGATCCGACAGTAGTTGAGGAAATCAAGGAGGGGGCACTTTAAAGAGTTCTAAGTTTTTAAGTTCTAAGTTCTAAGTTGACAAGTAGTTAAATTCAGAAATTGAACTTTAAAAATCAGATATGTTTTTTTAATAGTTACATTTGAACTTATGAAAAATGTTATAAATGATGTACAATAAATTACTGAAAAAGGAATCAACAATTGCAATAATAGGGCTTGGGTATGTTGGTTTACCTATAGCTTTAGCTTTTGCAAAAAAAATAAAAGTAATTGGTTTTGATATTAGTGATGAGCGTGTGAAGATGATGCAGAACAATATTGATCCATCTCATGAAATAGAAGCAAAAGAGTTTGAGAAATGTGATATTCAATTTACCACCTCTCTAGAAGTATTAAAACAAGCTAATTTTTTTATAATTGCAGTACCTACTCCAATTGATGAACATAACCGACCCGACCTTAAACCATTATTAGGAGCTTCTCGTTCAGTTGGTAAAGTATTAAAAAAAGGTGATTATGTTGTTTATGAATCTACAGTGTATCCGGGATGTACAGAAGAGGATTGTGTACCCGTTTTAGAAGAGTTATCAGGATTAAAATTCAGGAATGATTTTAAAGTAGGATATTCTCCGGAGCGTATCAATCCTGGTGATAAAGAGCATACGATCACAAAAATCATAAAAATAGTTTCAGGATGTGATGCTGAGTCATTGGAAACGATTTCAAATGTTTACAAAATAATTGTTGAGCCGGGAGTTCATAAAGCACCTTCGATAAAAGTCGCTGAAGCGGCTAAAATCATTGAGAACACACAAAGAGATGTGAACATTGCATTGATGAATGAACTCTCTATTATTTTTAATCGTTTGGGAATAAATACATACGATGTTTTAGAGGCAACCGGAACAAAATGGAATTTTTTAAAATTTTCTCCCGGACTTGTTGGAGGCCATTGCATAGGAGTTGATCCTTATTATTTAACTTATAAAGCTGAGCAATTGGGTTATCATGCTAAAGTGATTAATTCTGGCAGGTATGTGAATGATTCAATGGGATTTTATATTGCCAAACAAACAGTTAAAAAAATAATTGCAGCAAAAAAGAATTTAACAGTTTCTCGAGTATTGGTTATGGGAGCTACTTTCAAAGAGAATGTAACTGATATTCGTAATTCAAAAATTGCTGATGTAGTTAAAGAATTTAAATCTTTTGGTGTAACCGTTGATATTATTGACCCTCATGCATCCTCTAAAGAATTAATGCATGAATACGGCTTTGGATTAACTGAAAAAGCAGGAACAGGATATGATGCAGTTGTAGTGGCAGTGAATCATAAAGAATATTTACCATTAGATGAAAAATATTATCAGAAACTACTTTCAGAGGGAGGTATTCTGGTGGATGTAAAAGGGATTTTAAAAAATAAGATTAAAAATTTAGCGTATTGGAGTTTGTAAGTGCTCCTGAAATTTACCCGACTCGTTTTTATAGAAATAAAATAAAAGAATAAAATTCGTAGAATTAATTTGATGTTAAACGCATACTTAAAAAATATTCTACCCGTTTTTATAGTCAATTACCTTACCCAGGGCAATGTTAGGAGTATAAAAGCCAAAATATAGATGAATACTTGAAATATTCTCCTGCTGTTAAATTTGTAAAATTTGGTTATCCTGGTAATCTTATTACTTTGGAAATTAGATCCAACTGCATATAGTCAAATGAGATGTAGTTGCAGGGAATTGGGACTTGAGTTGTGTAAAAAAGATAAGCAGCATAAAAAATTTATGGAGCTTTTAGAGGCAGCAGTCGAAACAAAAAATTGATTTTTTAACTCCTAGTTAGTAATGAAAATAATTGAAGCCTTTTGGGAAAAAAGAAATCTTGGTGTAAGTTGTACTGAGATATCAATAGAAAAAGAAGATACTGTTGAACTGCTTGAGGAGAAAAAGAGTAATTTTGGTTCAGCAGAGTATATGGTTATAAAAGTACCCGTTGCGCGATTTGATATCCATGAATATTTAACAAAAAATAATTTTATATTCATTGAAGGGAGTATTAATTTTCATTTGAATTTAAAAGAAGCAACATTAACAAAGTTGCAACAAAGATTGGATGGTGAAGTTACTTATGCTGAAATGAATTCTGATGATTTGGAGCAGCTTTATGAGGAGATAAAAAAGGGATTGTTCAAATCAGATCGTATTCTATTGGATACTTATTTTACCGCAGACCAAGCAGCCATGCGCTATATAAACTGGATAAAAGATGAATTATCTAAAACAACTCAAGTTTTCAAGATAGTTCATAAAAATCAGGCAATAGGATTTTTTACATTCAAGCAAATAGCAGAGCATGTTTTTTATCCTTTTTTGGCCGGATTGTATGAGAAGTATGCAAATTCTGGATTAGGGTTTACTACGTTGAGTAAACCGATAGAAGAATCGAGAAAACGAAATGGGAAATTTATTTCAACTTATACATCAACAAATAATCCATCTGTTGTAAGAGTTCACACACAGCAAGGGTTTACAATTAAAGAGCTACAATATGTTTATGTAAAACACAATATAATTAGTAGATAATGACGAGTTTAGAAAAATATAATGAAGCATTTATTTCAAGTTTGATGGTTATGGAACCGCAACTTTCTTCCCTAAAATATCAATTAGTAGAAGGCTGGGATTCTGTTGGCCATATGAGTTTGATAGCTGCTTTAGAAGAGGCATTTGATATCATGATAGACACAGATGATATTATCGATTTTTCATCTTATGAAAAAGGAAAAAAAATTTTAAAAAAATATAATGTCGTCATCTAATTTATTAAAAGGTAAAGTTACTTTAGTTACTGGATGTAACAGAGGAATCGGTAAAGCTATCTTAGAAAGATTTGCTCAGGAAGGTGCAATTGTTTATGCTTCAGCAAGAGAAGAGGGCTGTTTGGATGAATGTGCAAAAGAGTTTTCAAATAATTACAATACTCTTGTAATACCCGTTTATTTTGATGTAACAGATGGTAATGGATTTAAAAAAGCATTTGCAAAAATTAAAACAGAGCAAAACAGACTTGATGTATTAGTAAATAATGCAGGGATAATGCAGGATTCATTGATTGGAATGGTTTCAGAAAAATTGATGACAGATGTTTTTGCAGTAAATGTTTTTTCAGTGATCAACATGATCCAATACGCATCCAAATTTATGGTAAAACAGAAGTCGGGCAGTATTATAAATGTTTCTTCAATCATTGGAACAAATGGCCATTCAGGTCAGATTGTTTATTCAGCATCAAAAGGTGCTGTAATTTCTCTAACAAAATCTGCTGCAAAAGAGCTTGCAAAAAATAATATTAGAGTAAATGCAATTGCTCCGGGAATCATTAAAACAGATATATTGAATGGTTTATCACCAGAAGTATTGGCTGAACGAGTTTCCAAAATAGGTTTAGGAAGAATCGGCACACCAAGAGATGTAGCTGATGTAGTAGTTTTTTTGGCCTCTGATCTCTCTGCTTACATTACAGGGCAAACCATTGGAGTTGATGGGGCAGCATTAATGTAATTTTTGTCGCTAAAATTCTATGCTAAATACCAATACATTAAAGCAATATCACGATAAAACTGCTGTAATTTCCTCTGACGGTGAATCATACACTTATGCCAATCTGTTAACCATTTCCTCTCAAATTTATAGTTTCATAAACCATCGTACACTTGTTTTCTGTTTAAGTAAAAATGAAATTGGATCTCTTTCAGGTTATATTTCATTTATTACAAATAAGGTTGTCCCACTGTTATTAGATGCTTCTATTGACAGGCAATTGCTTGATAATCTCATCAACACCTACCATCCGGAATATTTATGGTTACCAACAGATCAGCTCAGCGAATTTCCATTAGGGAAAGAGATATTTACTATATTGAATTATTCATTAATAAAAATTGGATCAGAGTCAAGTTTTACATTGCATGATGACTTGGCTTTATTATTAACAACATCAGGAAGTACGGGTAGTCCAAAGCTTGTTCGGCTGAACACTCAAAACATTGATGCAAATGCAATTTCAATCGCTAATTATTTATCGATTGATGAACATGAACGACCAATTACTACTCTACCGATGAGCTATTCCTATGGTCTTTCTATAATTAATAGTCATCTTATTAATGGAGCAACACTTTTGTTAACATCAAAGACACTTATGGACAGGGAGTTTTGGGCTTTTCTGAAGAATCAAAATGCAACATCAATTTCAGGTGTTCCATATACATATGAAATTCTGAAAAAACTTCGATTTTTTCGAATGGAGCTGCCAGCGCTCAAAACATTAACACAAGCAGGAGGTAAACTCAACACTGAATTAAATAAAGAATTTTCTGAATTTTGCCAACAAACCAACAAACATTTTGTTGTGATGTATGGACAAACAGAGGCTACTGCACGAATGAGTTATTTACCTCCTCAGTATTCATTGACTAAATTAGGAAGTATTGGCATTGCCATTTCTGGTGGTGAATTTAGTTTGATAGATGAAACAGGATCTACAATTGAAGGAAATGAAATCGCTGGTGAACTTGTTTACAAAGGAGCCAATGTATCAATGGGATATGCAGAATGTGGTGAAGATCTGAAAAAAAGAGATGAAAATAGAGGTGCTTTGATTACAGGTGATCTTGCAAAACGAGATGATGAAAATTTTTATTTTATTGTTGGCAGAAAAAAGCGATTTATAAAAATATATGGAAACAGAGTAAATTTGGATGAGACAGAGCGATTATTAAAAAATATAGTTTCCGATTGCGCATGCAACGGTGAGGATGATAATTTAGTTATTTATATTACGGATAGTTCTAAAGAATCAATGGTTAGGGAGTTTCTCTCGAAAAAAACAGGAATCAATATAAAAGCATTTTCTGTAAAAGTCATTGAAAAAATTCC
>JAHEYA010000113.1 GCA_023251855.1 Bacteroidota bacterium | reverse complement strand
GAAAACATTAAAGATCAGGAACTCGCAAAATTTTATCGGGAACTAATGATAAGCGAAGCTGGGCATTATACTATTTTTATTGGATTTGCACGTAAATATGCCGATGGTATTGATATTGATAAACGTTGGAAAGAATGGTTAGAGTACGAAGCATCCATCATCACCAACTATGGAAAAGAAGAAACTATTCATGGATAATTCCTTGCAAAATACTGATACTAGTGTTATGTTAAATGGAAGATGTTAAATGGAAAATGTGGGTTTTGGGCTTTGAGATTGGCTTTTAACCATCTTACATCTTCCATTTTCCATTTTACATATCACTAGTACCAAACCATCTTTTCTTTCCATCTTTCAGGAACGGGAATACTTTGATTTGTTGTATAATTAAAACAAACGATCACCGCTAAACCTTTTGCAACTTCCACTTCCACGCCATTTACCACTTTTACAATAGAGCAGGTCATATCAAAACTTTTTGACCCGATACGCGATACCCAGGTAGATACAAAAACAGTATCCACCATCAAAACAGGCTGTAGATAATCCATTACAATTTTTGCAAGAATCACTCCTTCGTTCACCCAGTCGATCCTTTCCGTATCCTTAGCAAGTGAATCAAAATAATTTAAACGTGCTAATTCAAAATAGGTAACATAGGTAGCATTGTTCACATGTCCCATTTTATCAACATCGCTAAAGCGAATCTGAATTTGTGTTTTTTGTTTGAGTGGTGCCATAATACGGATAACGAATTTTTACGAATTTACGAATCTCTGTGTTCAAAAATGTTTCTACTCTATTATGTTTTTTATTTTAAATTTTGTAGTTGAACGAAAAATAGTGCGATTCGTAAATTCGCTATCTGTAACCTCAGTCTAGCGCCTGATACACCGAATTATTACTCTTAAACTCCGGCACTAATAATTTCATTTTACCAACAATTAATTTATTATCCTGTTTATCAAAAAGAGCAATTAATTCATTGATTGTTGTATTGATTGTATAAAAATCATACTCTTTTACTTTAGCAACCATTATCTGTGAATGATGCGTAGGTAGTGAGTTTTCATGATCGGCAAGCAATTCTTCATACAGCTTTTCACCGGGGCGCAATCCAGTAAAAGTGATACTGATATCTTTATCCAAAACCAATCCTGATAGCTTGATCATCTTTTTTGCAAGGTCAATAATTTTTATGGATTGTCCCATGTCAAAAATAAATATTTCACCACCTTTACCCATTGCACTTGCTTCTAACACCAACTGACACGCTTCGGGAATGGTCATAAAAAACCGTGTTATGTCTGGATGTGTGATTGTAACCGGACCACCATTTTCGATCTGATGTCGGAATCTCGGAATCACCGAACCGTTAGAGTCAAGCACATTTCCAAACCGTGTGGTAATAAATTTTGTGTTCGATTTTTTGCCGAGTGATTGAGTATAAATTTCTGCAATGCGTTTACTTGCACCCATTACATTGGTCGGATTTACTGCTTTATCAGTGGATACCATCACAAACTTTTCTATATGATGTTCCACAGAAAGATCAGCCAATGTTTTTGTTCCGAGTACATTTGTGAAAATAGATTCTGATGGATTATTTTCCATCATAGGCACATGTTTGTAAGCAGCTGCATGAAATACAAGTTGTGGTTTAAAGGTACGGAACACATTCTCCATACGTTCCCTATTACGGATATCGCCTATTACCACATCATATGCCTGTTCTTTGTGTTTATCAAAAAGCTCCAGTTCCATATCATACAAAGGCGATTCAGCCTGATCGACCAAAATGATTTTTTTGGGATAAAACGGAATTAACTGACGAACGATCTCTCTCCCAATGCTACCCGCAGCACCTGTTACCAGAATTATTTTGTTGGAAACTTGCTTTTGAATATTCTCTTTATCAAGTAATATCGGGTCACGACCCAATAATTCTTCTATCCTTACTTTTTTAATTTGTTTGAAACTCAACTCCCCATTGATCCAATTGGTAACAGGTGGCACCGTTAATACTTTGGTTGTATGGTTCAAACAAATGTCAACAAGCTCCTGTTTGCG
Organism: Bacteroidota bacterium; assembly: GCA_023251855.1. GTDB lineage: Bacteria > Bacteroidota > Bacteroidia > 2-12-FULL-35-15 > 2-12-FULL-35-15 > 2-12-FULL-35-15. The sequence goes on along the minus strand of JAHEYA010000113.1, from coordinate 5,212 downwards.
TGAAGGGGAAAGGTTTTGCACCGAAATAATTAAATGAGCAACGGTATTGTTTCGTAATAACTCATCCAATTTATCAGCTCCAAAAATGCTACTGCCTTCAAGCATTTTACCATGTTTTTTTTTATTGTCATCAATAAAAGCAAGCACTTTGTATTTTGTTCCTGCATCCCTGTCAAGGGTACGTTTAGTGATAATACCGGATTGACCAGCCCCAAAAATAATGACATTGCTTTTTTCTTTATTCGGATTGGTCAACTCAAAATAAAGAGCTTTGAACATTACACGCAAACTGATCATTATAAAAGTAGTTGCCATGTAATCAATAATAATGATGGAGAAAGGGATTGGAAACTTACCATTGATAAAATTGGAACTGATCATATTGATAAGCACAAAGGCAAGACTACCTATTGAGATTACCGAAAAAATACGTTGAGTATCTTTTGAACCGGTAAATTTTACAATGCCCTGGTAAGTTTTTGAAAAATAAAAACCTAAAGCTCTTATTCCTAAAACAAAACCAAAAACCATCGGGAATGCATCTAATTCTATTTGAGGAATTGCAAAATTAAACCGCACCAAATAGGCTAGAACTAATGAAAATAAGCAGATGAACATGTCAATGAAAAAAATGATCCATCGGGGCATGTTACGTTGAAAAAGAAATTCAAGTGCTTTCATATCTTATAAAGTTCAAAGATATAAAAATGATAACACTTGAAATTCTGACTTGAAAAACTGCAAGGTGAGTTTATTTTCAAGTACAGTTTCTTAAGCATGAAAAGAAATCATTTTAGAAATTATTCCATAACATTAAAATGAGAAACAATAGTTTGTTTGGTTTGAGTAATAAAGTTCAATTACTCAGTACCAAAAGTCGATTCTCGATTCCATTTGATTTAACAATGGATTCCATTAAATGCGCTATAGAATATAATTCTGCAGTTGGCACAACCAATAAAAAAATGTTTCTTCCATTTTCATCCTGATGGTTTGGGGTTTTGATGTAGGTTTTCATGGCGTTTAGGTTTAAAGTGTTTTTAATTTTCTCCGGTCTAAGATTAAACTGGATTCATAATGCAATAGCATATAAATAGATACAATGATTTTATTTGACCTAAGCAAAACCTGTATTTACGGTGCTATAGGATATTAATAAGTGTAACGCCTAAGCGATTATTCGTTTTTACCGGTTTGCCTCAAGCTCTATTCTCAACAACAATATTACAGTAGAAAAAAAGCGAAATAAGCCTACAATGTGCGAAGTAACCTATTCAATTATTCAATGGTTGTAATTAGCAGTTAAGTGGTAAGCATCAAGGGGTTATTTTTTTCTGCTCAATTCTAAAAAGCCGGTGGTATAAAATCCTTATCTATCAATGAAATAGTTTTTAAAGCATAATAGGATGTTCCATCCGGAGAAGCTACTCTGATTTCAGAAGGGTTGGTTCGGTTGAGTGTAGCTTTACTGAGTAAAAAAGGCTTATTTCAGGCCCATATCAGTAATTAGTTTTACCACAACATCTTTTTTTCGGAAGGATACCGGTAATGTTGAACCATTTTTAAGAACTACACAACCACCATCCTGATTCATAAAACGGGTTATATAGCTAAAATTAACAAGATGAGATTTATGGATTCTTACAAACTGATGTTCTTGTAATAATTCTTCATATTCTTTTAAAGTGCGGCTAACAAGGAGTTTGGTTTCATTGCTGAGGTAAAATAGAGTATAACTTTCCTGGGCCTCGCAATGCATGATCTGGTCTATTTCTATTACATAAAGACTATTGTTTGTTGAAAGAACTATTTTTTTAAAGCTCTGTTCCTCTTTATTCATAGTGCTTTGCAAAAAATCAAGTTTTGCATTGTTATCCGCCGGGGCAAGAGTTTCCGATTTTAACCTTTTAACAACATCCAGTAATTCATCAATATCAATTGGTTTAAGAATATAATCAAAAGCACTGTATTTAAAGGCTTTAATCGCATACTGACTAAATGAAGTAACAAAAATTATTTTGAAATTGATGTTTTCGAAACGATTCAATAAATTAAAACCACTGCCATCCGAAAGCATTACATCCAAAAAGATCACATCCGGTTGAAGTTTGGTAATAGCAGCAAAACCGGACTTAACACTATCAGCTTCGCCAAGAATAGTAACTTCTGGGCAGTAGGATTTAAGATAACTTGCAAGTGTAATCCTTGCATTTTCCTCATCATCTATAATCACAGCCTTTATCATTTTATTTTCTGTTCAAAAATGGGATGTTTATTTCTACTTTGGTGCCGATAACAACATGATCATCATCTTCCAGATCGATCATACGCGAATATACATCAATATTTTCTTTGGCATTGATGAGTTCTAAACGCTCTTTTAAAATAGACATGCCCATTGATTTATGTGTAAGTTCAGTTTGTTTTTTTATTTCTCCTGCTTTTTTTCTGCCAACTCCATTGTCAATGATTTCGCACCTCAGAATAGTTTCTGTTACTTTAAAAACAATATCGATCCTTCCGTTTTCATCCTCCCTTGGGCTGATACCGTGAATAATAGAATTTTCAATAAATGGCTGAATAAGCATAGATGGTATTTCTATCAACTCCGGATTGATGCTCTCTTCAATGGTTATAAAGAAATTGAATTTTTTTCCGAAACGTAATTTTTCCAGATCAAGATAATCTTCCAGCATTTTTAATTCGGCATCCAGAGAAATAAAAGATTGTTCAGAGTTTTCAAGGATAGCACGCATCAATCGGGCAAATTTTGATAAAAACCGCGCTGCAGATGTAGCATCATTTTGAACCATGAATCTCTGGATTGAAGCCATACAATTGAAAATAAAATGCGGATTCATTTGTGAACGCAGTGCTTTGAGCTCTGAATTAAACCATTTTAATTCCAACTCAAATTTGTTTTTTTCCAAAGCATCTTTTTCCTGGATCGCTTTTATTTTATCCAATTTACGTCTTTGAATAAAAAACCAGACAACACCAATACTGGCAATAACAAGCAAAACAAGCGCATCATAAATAATTTCCTTTTCATTTTTTGCTTTTTGATCTTTTAATTCCTGCTCAGCTTTTGAAGCAGCTTGTTTTTTATCGAATTCATAGTTCATTTCTTTACGAACTAATTGTTTTTTATTTTCCTGGCTGAAAATTGTATCCTTAAGTGCCATTGCCTTTTTGTAATGAATAAGTGCCAACTGGTGCTGGCCTGCGGTGTCAAACAGAGAAGAAAGGGATTCTTCAGCTTGTTTTAATTCATTTAAAGCACCAATTTCCTGCGCAACAGTTATCGCTTTTTTAAGGTTTTGCTCTGCTTCTTTAAATTTTCCGGTTTTAATGTAAAGTGAGCCAATGTTGCACCGATTTCTTACTACCCCATTTTTGTCGCCTACCTCTTCAGCTATTTTTAATGCTTTGGTATCATAATCCAGTGCTTTGGTGTAATCTTTCTGCGCAAAATAAATATTTGCGATGTTAGAAAGCCAACCCGAAACACCGTTTTTATCTCCAAGTTCTTCTTTTATCTTTAGTGCTCTAAAACAATATTCAAGTGCTTTTGGAAAATTAACTTGCATGATATAAACATTTCCAATGTTGCCAAGCTGTATTGCAATTCTGTTCTTATCTCCAAGTTCTTCGCCCAGTTTCAATGCCTTGAAATAATATTCCAATGCTTTGCCGTAATCTGCCAATTCAGAATAGACAACTCCAATGTTTCCCAGCCTCTTTGCAATGCCTTTTTTGTTATTCAGTTCTTCATCAAGCTTTAATGCCTTAAAATAATAATCCAACGCTTTAGGGTAATTGCTTTGATTCCAGTAAACAACCCCGATGTTACTATATGAATTGGCAATGCCTTTTTTGAAATTTAATTGTTGTGAAAGTTGTAATGCCTTATTACCAAGCTGCATCGCGGTATCATACAGCCCAATTTTTCTATATTCCCAGCATAGATTATTTAGGTGATCTATTTTGATAGTATCTGATTTTTCTGCTTTAAACAAGATGCCAATCGAATCAATTATATTGTTTTGTGCGCAACAGTTTAAAGTGATAAGTCCAAAGTTAAAAATTGTAATGAGGATTTTTTTTTTCATAATCCTAAAGTACAATTATATTTTTATACCGATAGAGCCTGTTTAAGTTTTATTCATAATTTGTTCTATATGTATTTTCGACTGTAGGGAGAAATCTCATTTTTTCAACATTTACGGGGATTTCTCCCTATGGTCGAAATGACATAGCGCTAATAAATTATTCTAAATGTATTTTTGTTTTAACAAATTTAAACAGGCTCTAACAAAGTAAAAAGAAATGACAAATGGGAACAAAATTTTACACTATTTTTGTAAACTAACAGTAAATCAATCAAATTAAAATGGAAACAACAGCAACTGAATTAAAAAATGTAGCGCTTTTAGATACACATATTTCTCTGGGTGCCAAAATGGTACCCTTTGCAGGATATCTGATGCCTGTATCATACAGTGGATTGAATGATGAGCATGCTACTGTGCGTAATTCAATGGGTGTGTTTGATGTGAGCCATATGGGAGAGTTTATTTTAAAAGGCGAAAATGCACTTGACCTTATTCAGCGTGTTACTTCAAATGATGCATCCGTATTGACGGATGGAAAAATTCAATACTCCTGTTTGCCAAATGAAACAGGTGGAATTGTGGATGATTTATTGGTTTATCGTATAGATGTAAAAACATATATGTTGGTGGTAAATGCTTCTAACATTGAAAAAGATTGGAACTGGATACAAAAATACAATACCCAAAATGTGGAAATGCACAACATTTCTGACAAAACATCATTACTTGCTGTGCAAGGACCAAAAGCAATTTTAGCATTGCAAAAACTTACTGATATTAACCTTTCCGAAATTCCATATTACACATTCAAAAAAGGAAAATTTAATGGGGTGGATAATGTGGTTGTTTCAAACACCGGATATACAGGTGCCGGTGGTTTTGAGCTTTATTTCGAAAATGAAGTAGCAAATAAAATGTGGGATGCAATTTTTACTGCCGGTGCTGAATATGGTATTAAACCTATTGGTTTGGGAGCTCGTGATACATTACGCTTAGAAATGGGATTCTGTTTATATGGTAATGATATTGATGATAGCACTTCTCCAATAGAAGCAGGTTTGGGCTGGATCACCAAATTCACAAAAGAGTTTACCAAT
>JAHEYA010000477.1 GCA_023251855.1 Bacteroidota bacterium | reverse complement strand
ATGTAAGCGGTTTTGCATTGCTTGATTCTGCCTTTGCATGCCAAACCCGAGGTTATATTTTGGCTAACAAAATATCGGATAAACCGGGAATGTTATATTGTTTGAACGGTATTGGTAGAATATATTTGAAAAAAAAACAATTTAATTCAGCGTTTAAGGAATTTCAGAATTCATTAAAATTAGCAACGGAAATTGGAGAAGCAATGGTTTTGGAAGATGCCCTCAGAGGCTCTTATGAATCACTAAAAGGGCTTGGAAAACATAAAGAAGCGTTGAAATACTATGAAAAATGCAACTCCCTGCACGATTCCATACAAAACGAAGGCAATCAAAAAAAATCATTAAGTCAGCATTATGCATATGAGTATGAAAATAAAATGAAATTGCTTCAGTCAGAGCAGGAAAAACAAACAGCTGTGGCAGCAGCTGAAAGCAGAAAACAAAAAATTATTATTTGGTCGGTAGTTGGTGGTTTATTGTTGCTCATTGTATTCACTCTATTTGTTTACGGAAGTAACCGTCAAAAACAAAAATTAAATAAAGAATTGGAGCAACTCTCCATTGTTGCCAGCGAAAGTGATAATGGTATATTGATATGCGGTCCGAAAGGCGAGATTGAGTGGTGTAACCCGGGCCTTACCCGTTTGCTTGGTTATACTTTTGAAGAAATGAAGAAGCGCAGTTCAAATATAGAAGGACTGAGTTCTAATCCGGATATTAAATTGCTGATTCATCAAAGTATTGAAAATAAAAAAGCAACTACCTACGAAGTATTGAACATTACCAAGGATGGCAACGAAAAATGGACTCAAAGTACACTTACCCCTATTTTAAATGAAGAAGGCAATATCAAAAAATTAGTGATCATTGATACTGATATCAGTGAGAGAAAAAAAATAGAACAAAAATTAAGTGAACAAAATCAGGGCCTCGAACAATCTCATAGGGATATTTCTATATTAAGTGAAATAGGAAAGGAAATAACATCTTCACTTTCAATTGAAAAAATTGTAGAAAAAGCCTATGAAAATGTAAATAAATTAATGGAAGCCACTGTTTTTTGTATTGGCATTTATAACCCCCAAAAACACAGTGTTGATTTCCCCGGTTTTATTGAAAAAGGGAAAAAATTTGACAGTTCTTATGACCTGAATGATGATACACGTTTACCTGTATTGTGTTTTAAAAATCATCAGGAGATATTGATTAATGATTTGCAAAAAGACTTTGGTAAATACATCCCTTACATTCCTGATCCAATTGCCGGTGAGCACCCCGAATCATTGATATATCTGCCAATGTATTATAATGATAAAGTAATTGGAGTTATCAATGTAGAAAGTTTTCATAAAAATGCGTACACAAGTTATCACCTCAATCTGTTAAAAAACCTTGCCGTATATGTTGCCATCGCTATAGAAAATGCTCAGCTGTATCAAAATCTGGAAGAAAAAGTAGAAGAACGTACAGCCGAGTTGGTAAAAGGCAAACAGGAAATTGAAAAAACATACAACAACATCCAGATATTAAGTGAAATAGGTCAGGAGATCACCTCCACTTTAAATCTTGAAAAAGTATTGGATACGGTTTATAAAAAAGTAAATTCCTTAATGGATGCCACTGAATTTGGTATAGGTATTTATAATCCCGAAAAAAAATCGATCGACTTTAGTTATTATTATTATGAATCAAAAAGAATGGAAGGAGATCTGGATACCTGGGTTTCTATGGAAGATAAAAATCGTTTATCTGTTTGGTGTGCGGTAAATAAAAAAACGGTATTTATTAATGATATCCAAAAGGAGTATACAAATTATATTTCAAACTTAGATTCTTACAAAGGAGAAGGTAAGCTATTATTGGAATCACTAATATGTTTACCCTTAGTTGTTGAAGAAAAACTTGTCGGATTAATAAGTGTGCAAAGCCCAAAGAAAAATACATACACACAAAATCATTTAGAAATTCTTCAAACCTTAGCATCATATGTTGCTATTGCCTTGGATAATGCACGTCTTTATGATAATCTGGTAAAAGGAAAAGAGGAAATTGAAAAAACATATAATAATATAAAAGTGTTAAGTGAAATAGGCCAACAACTTACTTCCACCCTAAATTTTGAGGATCTGTTTAACAAACTTCATGAAAATATCAATCGTTTATTAGATGCTAAAACATTTGGTATCCGCATATATCATCCTGAAAGCAATTCTGTGGAGATCAAATATGAATATGATAAGGGAGTTAGGCAAGAATCCTTTTCTTTCTCAATGGATAACGACAACAATTATACAGTTTGGTGCATTAAAAATAAAAAAGATATTTTTTTAAATGATAATATCAAAGAACATAAAAA
>JAHEYA010000112.1 GCA_023251855.1 Bacteroidota bacterium | reverse complement strand
TTTTTCTGATTCTAAAACTAAATAGGCAGCACCTTCCCCTAAATTTAAGCCTTTCCGGTTTTGATCAAAAGGTTTGCACCATTCCTTATCAAGTATCATCAATGTATTAAATCCATTCAATGTAAATTTAGAAAGAGGGTCAACACCGCCAACCACAACCCTATCAAGAATATTGTTTTTAATTAATCGTGCACCAAGCATCATTGCGTTGGCTGCAGATGAACAGGCGGTACTGATGGTAGTAACATATTCATCAATACCTAAATGTTTCGCAATATCATTGGTGCTAATACCACCAAAATGATCGTCAAAAAAATTTTCATTGGTTTTGTTTTCGAAAAAATCTTTGTAAAGCAATTCCGTATAACACATCCCGGCAACGGTTGTAGAAGAAACAAATCCCGTTCGGGCATCTTTAATATCAGCAACGGAAGCATTTTTAAGTGCTTGTTTAGCGGCTATGTATCCGAGAAGTGTAGTTCTATTATAGTTACCGATGCCTGCAATTTCTATCAATTCGGCATTACTGTACTTTACTTCGCCTGCAACAAACTCATCTTTGTGCAGTGTTTCCAGATAGTTAATTTTTGTAATTCCCGTTTTGCTATGAGATAAGGAATATAGCGTTTCTTCAACCGAATTACCGATTGCAGAAATAATACCCATACCTGTTACATAAACGTTGGCTGCCATGTGGTGATATTTACTTTTTGTTTGCCATTATAAAATCAGCCATTGATTGAATGGAAGAAAAAATATTTTTTGCTGCTGCCGGATCTTGAATTTTTATACCATAGTTTTTTTCCAATAGTACAATCAGCTCAAGTGCATCAATTGAATCCAGCCCTAAACCATCACCAAACAAAGACGCATTCGGATCAATATCTTCCGGTTTAACTTCCGCTAAATTTAATTGTTCAATGATTTGCTTTTTTAAATTTTCGATTAATTCCTTCATTGTTATTCTGTTTTATTATAAAATTTGTGAATCGTTTCTGAATTATAAGAACTACTAAACCCTGTTCTATCGGGATTAAAATTAGCTTTTTCTAGGCAATAAATAAAGCCTTCTCCCTCATTTCCGTCAACATTTACCCAACCTCCTATTACAGCTGTTGTATGACTGCTTTGTGCCTCATTCAACAAAATCGAATCATAAGTGCACATCAAATTTTCGTCAAACTTTTCAGAAATAAAAAACGAATTTTCACCTGTAAGCTTATATTTAATGGCTATTTCACCAATAATAATATTGGGAAGCGTGTAAACAAAAAGCGAAGGACTAGGAAAATATTGATTTTTATCTGCAATAGTTTTTATATGATTTCTATCTGTTTCAATACTGGATGAATTATTGGAAAGTGAAATTGCTACTTTGTCTTTTTCATAATTGTTAAATTCCGAATTGTTTTGTATAGCCAATTCAGTAGCTAATATCCCTAATTTACATAAATTATCCATTTTAAAAAATTTGGGATAATTCAAATTCAATTGTTTGTATAAATGTGCCAAAAATGTTGTTATATCAACTGATTGGTTATCAACATAAAATTTTTCACCGTTTACCCAAACAGTATTGTTTTTAATTTTACAATAGGATACAATTTTTGCTTTCATATCAAACCTTTTCAAACAGCGCTGCGGCATTACAGCCTCCGAAGCCGGAAGCTGTTTTTAAACAACTATTTATTACCTTATGTTCTGTTTTTTTTATCACATTTAATTCGTGTGATGTTCCTTTCGTATCAAAACCTGCTGATTGAATTAATGTATTTGAAAGCAACGACTGAACAGCAACCACACTTTCTAAAACGCCTGCAGCACCTAATGTATGGCCATAATAACCTTTTAGGCTATTCAATGGCACTTGATGAAGTTGAGCTCTCGAAAAAGCTACAGACTCCATTTCGTCATTGTATTCAGTCGCTGTACCATGAGCAGAAATAAAATCAACTGTTTTAATTTTTGAATCTCCCAATGTGTTTTTTACCGCCTGAAACAAGCCGTCACCATTACGAGAAGGACCGGAAATATGATTTGCATCATTGGCTGAATTTCCTGATGAGATTTTAATTGTACTAATTGCATCCGAACTCAACAGGATACTTGAAGCCGCTTCACCTAAATTAATTCCTATGCGATTTTTATCAAAAGGCCTTGCCGGAACTTCACTCAAAGCATTAAAGGATTTAAAACCTGACAAAGTAAATTCGGAAATGATATCCGCACCACAAACAATAATATTCTTATAACTCTTGTTTTCAATTAAACGCTTTGCAATTATTATAGCTAACAAGCCCGATATACAAGCATTTGAAACTACTAGAGGAGCAAAGCCACAATCGAAAAATTTGCCTACGGTTTTTGCAAACTCAGAAAGATATCCTCTGTGAGAGTCAATGTTTTTATATGCCCCTTCTAAAACATCTATGTTTCCTTTGGTTGTAGAAATGATTAGCAGGTTTTCTTTATTTTTCAAATCTATGCCTGACTGCTTTACTACATCATTAATAGAGAGGATACACATTTTTTCCAAGTGAGTAAATGCGTCAATTTTCGACAGTCTAGAAAATCGAGTATTCAAATCCGTTTCTTCAATTTTGGAACAACAAAATAAAGATTCAGAAAATGGAAAATGTTGTTGCTTCACTGCTGCTGTGCCTTGCAACAATGCCTCCATGTTGCTGGCAGTTGTGAAGCCCAGTGGACTAACAATATTATTTGCTCCTAAATAAGTGTTCACAGCGTTTATTATAAATTTGTTTGTTCCGGTTTTTGAATAAAAATTTTCATTTCACAAGAAGCAATTTTAGTGCCTTCACAGACCGAAAACCCTTCTACTAAGGTGATTCCCATCACCTCCATTTTTATGGTGACAGTTGTTTTTAAAACATCTCCCACCCTTGGCAATTTATAAATTACCAAATCTTTGAGTGCACCAATAAAACCTACCAAAGGTTCTGCCCCATGTTTTTTAACTTCGTATCCTGCTTTAACAGCAGCTGTTTGAGCAATATTTTCAATTATTCCGGGTTCTTGAAATATTCCATTTTTAACGAAAATATTATTTGTTCGTATTTCAAAACTTGTTTTTGTACTGCCTCCTTCGCAATAGTCTAATGTATCAATCATTACTATCGGAGCTTTCTGAGGAATGTACTTGGTGATATTTTCTTTGTTTACTAATATTGAATCCATAAAGTTTACGTATTAATTCTTCGACCAAAAATCATAAAAATTAAACCATTGTGTAGGATATTTTTTTACCATTTGTTCAACTTCAGTAATGTATTTATCTGAGATTTCTTTCACTGCTGTTTCTACTTCTTGCTCTGTTCTGGCACGTTTTACCTCAATTGGTTTTTTCGCGAAAAAGTGATATTGAGTATTTGAAATTTTAACTGCAAAGACAACAGTAACAGGTACTCCAAATTTTGCAGCCATAATAAAGGGGCCTGCAGGAAATTTTGCTTTCTTGCCCATAAATATTTTTTCAATTGTTGCAGCCCCCGGTAGATAGCGATCTCCGTGCATTACCACCCATTCATTATTATTAAAAGCAGCATGTAACTCCACCAAATGTCCAATTTCACCGGTTTTGATGGCAATGATTTTATAATTTTTCTTTTTCATTACCTCTTCCATATAGCCTTTCATTTTTTCAGCCTCATTATCATAAATCAAAATATTAAACTTTGTATCAAGTGATTCAAGCATTTGCCCAGCTATTTCCCAATTGCCGATATGCGCACTTAATAAAATACTTCCTTTACCGAGACTCTTCAAATAGACCAAATTATCTTCATGTCCTTCATGAATAACGGTAAATTTATTCCGCATTCCTGCCAGCAGTGCTACTTTATCCAGTATTGTTTGTCCGAACACATAATAATTTTGATAGCTAGCAATGTAACTTTTCCACTTTGAGTACCCAAGAATTTCTCTGAAATATTTTAATGATGTTTTTGTGGATTTTGCAGTAACAAAAAAATAAAAAGCTACAAACCGCAGGAAGAAGTATGCAGTTTGTAGCCCGAAAAAATTAAGAATAAAAACAAAAATTTGATGTCCTTTAATGCCTCCTTTGGCTTTCCCTTCCCACTTTTTATTGTCTGCCATTATTGATTTAAACTACTGCTTTTTGACTGACTTTCGTATCACAGTAATCATAAAAATTTTGGAAAGTATGAATATTGATAAAATCTTCTCCAACAACTTTGAAACCTAAATTGCTTTCAATAGCAACTACCAGGTCAACATAGTCAAGGCTATCCAGGTCAAGCGTTTCACGAAGATTTGCTTCAGGCAGAATTACAGCCGGGTCCACTTCAAATTCTCTCACCAAAAAGTCATTTACGGTTGCAATAATTTTTTCCTTTGTCATAACCTACTTTTTATTTTATTTTTTTAATTATTAATGTTGAATTCGTTCCTCCAAATCCAAAAGAATTACTCAAAAATATATCAATTTTTTTATCTATTGTCTTTGAAGCGATATTTAATTTTGCAGATGCTTCATCAGGGTTCTCAAAATTGATGTTTGGTGCCACAAAATCATTCTGCATCATCAGCATAGAATATACTATTTCACTTGCACCTGCCATCCAGCATTCATGCCCTGTCATTGACTTTGTAGAACTTACTAGTGGTTTGGAATTGCCAAATACCTGGTCAATCGCCTGTGCTTCTGCATTATCTCCACCAATGGTAGAAGTAGCATGTGCATTGATATAATCAACTTGGTTTTCATTAATATTGGCATCTTTTAAAGCCATGCTCAATGACCGTATCTGCCCATCAACACTTGAGTTGGAGATGTGTTCCCCATTTGATGAAAAACCATATCCAATCACTTCTGCTAAGATATTCGCTCCACGTTTTACTGCGGTTTCATAATCTTCTAACACCAGGGTAGCTGCACCACCACCGGGTACTAAGCCATCTCTATCTCTATCAAATGGACGTGAAGCTTTTGTAGGTTCATTTTCACGAATTGAGAATGCGCTTAATCCATCAAAACTGCCAAATGCATAAGGGTTGATCTCTTGAGCACCACCGCAAATAATATGATTTTGCAAACCCCATTTTATCATTAAATAGCCTAAACCAATGGAATGAGAGCCACTTGCACAAGCTGCACTAATCGTAAAATTAATTCCTTTCAATTTAAAAATCGTGGAAAGGTTCATGGTTACAGTACAATTCATCGATTGAAAAATGGAGCCAGAGCCAATTAATGTGGTGTCTTTTTTTAGTCGGACAATATCTGTTGCTTCAGTTACAGCTTTGGCGGAACTATCGTTTCCAAACAAAATACCTGTTTCATGTTTCTCCAGCCAGTCGATATCCATCCCAGCATTTTTAGTGGCTTCAAGTGTTGAAAGGTATGCATATCCGGCCTGTTCAGAGAGTTGTATTCTTGCTCTACGATCCAATAATCCTTTTAATTCAGGCGTCTCTATTTTGCCGGTTAAACCGGAACGGTATCCAAAAAGTTTTCGTTCAGGATCAAAAACAATTCCTGATTTCCCCTGAAACAGGGAGTCTCGGACACCATTCAGATTACTTCCTAAGCTCGACCAAATTCCTAATCCTGTAATAACAACTCTTCTCATCAAACAAGCAATTGCACAATTTAAATTATTATGAATATAGTCCTCCATTAACCGAAATAACCTGTCCGGAAACGTAAGAAGATTTCGCGGAAGCGAGCCAACCTACAACATCTGCAACCTCTTTGGGCTCACCAAAACGCGACATAGGTATCAATGCCTTAAAATCTTTTTCATTCATATCCTTAGTCATATCCGTTTTAATAAAACCCGGTGCTACTGCATTTACAGTAATTCCTCTACGACCAACTTCTTGTGAAAGTGCTTTTGTAGCACCTATCACAGCGGCTTTTGAAGCTGAATAATTTGTTTGCCCCGGTAATCCTTTTAATCCGGAAAGTGAAACAACACTAATGATACGGCCGTATTTTTTTACCAACATATCCTTTACAACCAAACGAGTAACATTATAAAAACCATCAACAGCAATATCCATCACAGAGTGCCATTCCGCATTACTCATCCACATCAACAAATTATCTTTTCGTATTCCGGCATTATTCACAAGCACTTCCAACACCTTGGTTTCTTTATTATTTTCCATCCATTTACCTAAAACGTCTTCAACTTCAGCTTGTTTGGAAACATCAAATTTCATCAACTCAGCTTCAACCCCTTTACCTTTAATCAGTTCCTGCGTTTTGTTCGCTTCTTCAGTATTCGACTGATAATTTATAAGAATATGATATCCCATATCAGCCAATTCTAAACAAATTGCTTTTCCAATTCCACGAGAACCACCAGTTACTAAAGCATATTTTATCATTTTTGCTATTTTGGATAAGAGGCAAATTTACAAAAAAAATCGTTTAATGATATTCCTCAAAAGTTCAAAAAAACAAACTTAAAAAAGGGGAATAAAACTAAACGATTATTTATTTAAAATAGGGTCTGAGAGGCTTTTATTTCAGTAGTTTGGTCATTTTTTTGCCAACCATTTTACCTGCTTTTGCGAAACATTCTTTGATTCTGTTGGAGGGATCAAAATCCCAATCGTTGTCATTTACAACAATGCCCATTACATTATCCATAAATGCTTTTGCCACTACTTTTTTACTAGATGTTTCCACCCACGACACTTCAAAATCACAGTACGGATTGATTTTCATAACAAAAGAATTAAAACCAGGCTCCAACATTACTGTTTTTAAAATGATAGTATATTTCGCATCTTTTTTATTTTTTCCAACAGAAATGCTAGTTTCTTTCGCCAACATTTTATTGATTAACTCTTCAAACATGGGTTCATAAACAGCACTTCGGCTGTTCACCCATTTTTCTGCCCATCTATCACCTTTTCCACGTTCTTTTTTATTGTAAGCATCAACCTTTTCAGCTTTGTAAGCCGCTTCCGTTTTTTTACCAACAGTCATTCCATCATATACATATTCAATATTGATGTTGGTTTGGCCGGCTAAAAATTTCAGTGATTCATCACCTTCGGTAAATTTCTGAGCTTTAGCATTCAATGCTGTAAAGGCAATGAATCCGGCAATTAAAAATAATTTTGCTTCTTTCATTTTTGTTTTTTTTTATTGTTCACGGACAAATCTACTAAATTTTTGATAACCCATTTCATTGCAATTATAGAAGCTGTTTAAAAACCGTATCTTTTGAATGTCAAATGCTATTTTTGAAATACTCCGTTATCTTTTTCTGCTCTTTATATTTAATAAGGTCTTCTTTAAACACCGGAACTAAAGCTCTTAGTTTAGAATAATACTCAAGCCCATTTTTCGAAAT
>JAHEYA010000476.1:942-2372 GCA_023251855.1 Bacteroidota bacterium | reverse complement strand
ATTCAATGGTCTGCCACCTAATCCACCAATAGGAACACGAGCATAACCGCCCCAAACAGAGCTATTAGGCGGGTCGGCAAGTGCATTTTGATTAGAAGCAGAAAAAGAATATCCGCCTCTACCACCACCAGATGAGCCAGTAGTGGCAAATCCCGGTGATTCAAGATTCCAGGCAGTAATCCATCCGGCTATGCTTGTATCGGGCTTTCCTTGTCCGGTCCATGCTACAACCGAACCCGCATTTGCACCACCACCACCACCACAGTTCCACACATTACCACCACCACCGGCATTGGCAGCAGCGCCTCTGCAATATTTACCACCGTTCAATGTGTAATCATTATCATACCCTGCAATACCTTCACCTTTATTTGCAGAAGTGGAAACACTAGCAGAAGAATAATACAATGTTTGTGAACGCGGAGCAGCAGGCGTATACAAGGCAGCACCTCTAAAACCTTTGCCGGAACTACTTATTTTGCCACCGGCATTAATAGTTGTATTACCACGAACTTCAACGGCTAAGACCCCTCCTGTTGTGCCGTTCCAAGTCTGACAAGTTAATACGCCCGGAGAGGTTATTGTCAATTTATTATATCGCGGTACACGCACCACCTGCACTTTCCCGGATGCAGTATAATTATTAATTAATCCACAATCAAAACTAATGGTAGAAGCATTAGAAACACTGGCAACCTGACGCATCTCATAATTGCCACAATTATTATAATTGGTTATACTTCCCCAGGTAGTATTATCAGGATTAGCATAAAGTGGGTGTGCAGTATCTGCTGAACCAAGTATGGATGCTCCTTGCATCTGAATAATCATGATAAGATCACCGGGCATCAGGTTTCCTGAAAAATGATTATTGGTATTTAATCCATTTGATAAAACAGTAATAGAAGTATCGCCAATTGAAGCATTGGCAGTTAAAGAAGTATATTCATTTACGATCTGGTTTGCGGTATTGATATTTCCATTACCATCCTTCCCCCTTTGGGAATAGGCTATTGAAGTAATTGAAACCAAAATAATGAATAAATAATTTTGTCTTTTTTTCATTCGAGCAAACAGAAACCAAATCCAAATTTAAAAATAGTCGACAATGTATAATTTTATATTGATTTTTACAATATCCATGGCGTTTAAAGTATAGGTAAATTTTTGCACTATTTAAAATTAAATCAAACAAATAATGTATGTTTGTAAATTCGTCAGCAATAAAACTATAAAAAGGGAATCATGAGAAAAAATAAAGCCAATACTGTCATTCGGATATCAATGCTCACAGTCGTTCTATTGTTTATTTTCACTATCAGTTATGCTCAGCAATCTGAAAAAACAACACTTCCGGAGCTAAATGTTGTACCAAGTGGCCTTGTTAAAGCCAGTTTCCAGCTTTATAATGAAAAAAGCGGAAAGTTAAA
>JAHEYA010000476.1:0-932 GCA_023251855.1 Bacteroidota bacterium | reverse complement strand
AACTTGAGATTGGGAAACTATCAGAAGAAAAAAAAGTTTTAAATCAAAAATGTAAAAGCTTAGTAGCGGATTCTCCTGAAGATAAGAAATGCCAAGCTGATCAGACTGCATTAACCACAAAATTAAATGAACTTACACAACGAGTAAATTTATTCAATACTGAAATTGAAGAAGTGGTATTTAAAGATCCTGCTTTGGATAAGCTTTCCATAGTTAATTACTATACATTTAAAAGAAATCAAAAACAGTGGGATGAGTTTCAAAAGGAAGTAACCGCTTTAAAAGCAAAACTTAATCAGGATAAAATTAAAATACAACAAGAGTTAACCAAAATAAAAAGTAAAAAAAATAAAGTAAAGATACCATTTGAAGAAGGGGTAATCCTAAGCATGTGTGATGTGGTTAAAAAATCAGATGAAATTGAAGATAGTCTGAAAAGCCCTTTTACAGGCGTTTGTTATAAGGATTTAGGAACGGGAGTTGTTTTTGTTTCATTCAGTATTCCCCAAAAAGTTGATCCTGAAGAATCAGGTCAGTATAATACATCAGAATCATTTTCGTTGGCAAGTACAGAAGCAAAAACAGCACTTAATGAATTGAAAGAAAAAAAATTCAATCGTTTAATCGCTCACAGCAATGGAGCAACAGTTGCTGAATGTCTTTTAAAAGATTCATTAATTGAGATAAAAGAATTAAATATTATTGGTGGAGATAAATCATTAATTAATGGACAAGCATTGCAACAATTATTAGCGGATGGAAGTGTAAAACGTATTGTTGTATGGGTAAATTTGAATGACCCAAGAACTTGGCTAACTGCAATTGATGAAAGAAAGATTGTGGAACGCACCGATAATTTTATTTCTTTTAAAAACAAATTCAAATGGGAAGAAGATAAATTGGGTGAAGGAAAAGTGGAGTATAAATGGATT
>JAHEYA010000475.1 GCA_023251855.1 Bacteroidota bacterium | reverse complement strand
ATTGTGTAACTATGTATGAATTTATTGCCATTATATACTTAAATGTTGCATTTAGACTTTAGGGTAACAAATTTATACATAAAATTAAAATTTCAACTGTATTTATGATGAATATTTATATGTCTGAAGAATATTTATTTTCAGTAAGAAAAATCAAACTGTCATAATTTCTTTTTCTTTTATTTCAAGATGCTTGTCACATTTAACAACATAACCATCAGTTAACTGCTGAACCTTTGTTTCGCCTTCTTTTACAGCATCTTCAGGTACATTGTTTTTTTGTAATTTTTTTAATTCTTCATTTGCTTCTTTGCGAAGGCCTCGCAGGCTCACTTTGGCATTTTCTACTTCTGATTTTGCTTTTTTTACAAGGTCTTTCCTGCGTTCTTCTGTCAAAGCGGGAACTAAAATACGAATTAAAATACCATCATTTTGTGGGTTTAAACCAATATTCGCAGCCATTATTGCTTTTTCGATAGGTGTGAGCATAGATTTTTCCCAAGGTTGAACAACCAAGGTGCGGGCATCACCGGTATTGATGTTTGCTACTTGGTGCAACGGAGTTTTTGTACCATAATAATCAACCTGTATTCCTTCCAACATAGTAGGATTTGCTTTACCTGCACGTACTTTCACCAATTCTGCTTCCAAATGTGAAAGTGCTTTTTCCATCTGTTCCTTAGTATCTTCCAGTATAAATTGAATGTCTTCGTTCATTGGTTAAAAGTATTGAGATATAAGTTTTAAGTATATCTACAAATATATTATTTTATTTTTAATTTATTAGAGCAATGTCATTTCGACCGCAGGGAGAAATCCCCGTAAATATTGAAAAATGAGATTTCTCCCTGCGGTCGAAATGACATATAAAAACAAATTATGAATAAAATTTAAACAGGCACTTAGTGTTCAAAATATATCACAACTAAAACTCCACCAAAGTCCCTACCGGTGTACCTTCTATAATCTTTTTCAGATTGCCTGGTTTGTTCATATCAAATATAATTATGGGTAATTTATTTTCATTACAAAGTGTAAACGCAGTCATATCCATTATTTCCAATCCTTTTTCATACACTTCACTAAAAGTAATTGTATCATATTTTGTTGCAGTTTTATCTTTTTCAGGATCTGCAGTATAAATACCGTCAACTCGAGTTCCTTTCAAAATTACATCTGCTTCGATTTCAATAGCGCGCAATGTAGCTGCTGTATCAGTAGTAAAATAAGGATTTCCGGTGCCTGCTCCAAAAATCACCACTCTATGTTTTTCTAAATGACGAACCGCTTTTCTACGAATAAAAGGTTCACAAATTTGTTCCATTTTAATGGCGGACTGTAAACGTGTTTCAACATTAATTTTTTCTAATGATGATTGCAAAGCCATTGAATTGATAACAGTAGCAAGCATTCCCATATAATCACCATGCACTCTGTCCATTCCGCCTTCTTCTGCCTGTATTCCTCTGAAAATATTTCCTCCACCGATCACAACAGCCACTTGAACTCCCATGTCAGAAGCCTCTTTTATCTGTAATGCATATTGTGCTAACCGTTCATTGTCGATACCAAAATGTTTGTTACCCATTAATGCTTCACCGCTTAATTTTAAAAGGATACGTTTGTATTTCATAGGCTCATCCCTTAATCCCCTCTCTCAATAAGCGGGGGCGATACGTTGGGTTTATGTATCAGGTTTATATTTTTATAAAACTTTTTTACTGGGCTCAAAAGTACAGATACCCTTATTGAACAACAATTTTCTTGGTAACTATTTTTGTTCCGTCATAAATTTCTGCAAAATAAATTCCGGTTGATAATTCGGAAATATCAATTTCAGATTTTGTTCCTCCTTTTTGAATGATGCACGATTTAATCTTTTTTCCGGAAATAGTAAAAAAGGTAATTACCTCGGCAGCGGGCATTTCAATGTTTATTTTTCCAAAACAAGGGTTTGGGAAAACACCTACGCTACTATTGTTTTCAGTTGATACAATACCGGTGGAGCCTGCTGTTACTATAATAACTCCATTCATTCCATGTGGTGTAGAAGCATGGCAATCGTAGTTATAAGTTCCCACAACTGTTGGCACATAAGAGAAAGTAGTATTGCTACCCGTTAGGTTCATGTACGACCAGGATGATGCCCCGGCAGGTATGGTTGTAGATTGTGTTGTATGCACACCACTCAGCCAAATCCATGTTATAGTATCTCCAACTACAGCATTTGTAGTTTGTGGAAGAAAACTGTTTGAAGTGCCCGTTCCTCCGGATGTAATAATATGTTCAGTAGCATTGGCTGAATTGATTCCTAACAGTGATAGCATCGAGCCGGAAATAAGTATAAGTAGATTTTTTTTCATGAGTTTAGAGTT
>JAHEYA010000474.1 GCA_023251855.1 Bacteroidota bacterium | reverse complement strand
AGGAAATACACCATCCCTGACTAGTAGTGTATTTTTCGTCTGGCAATTCACTTAAATCAATTAACATATCAGATATTAAGGATTTAAGGTATTGTGGTCGCACAAAAAAGAAGTTGGTTCCTATGCAAAAATTTCTATTCTTGAATTTAAATAAATATTCATACGAAATTCTGTAATTAAAGTGTATTGAGAGTCCTAATTTCAATGAATGAGTTTGGTTCTTTCTAAAAAGGTCGTAATACCCTCCAACAGAACTATATTTTGCAACAGAAACGCTAAAATTATCAGCATACACACCAAGTCCTTTATAGTTTAAGTTTACTGTGTAGGGCATAGATAGAGAGGATAAGCTGCCCCTAATCCAATCCCGTAATGTATTTCAGATATGTCTTCTTTTATGTCACTTTTTGTAAAATAAGTGTTTTTTTTGATTGCCTCATTGTTTACAGTAGGATTTGCTTTTGTATTAGCTTTATCACTATTTTGGATATAATAGCCTCTTCTATATCTACGATTGGTAATAGAACATGAGAATAAGCCTGTTATTAATAAGATAAAAAATAATTGTTGAAAGTGTTTATTTGTCGTAATGTGCATTAAGTCTAATTTTTATATACAGTTGTTTAAATATCGCTTTTGGTTTTGCGCTGCCAGTCTAGCGAGTACTTTTGTTCTTTCCTGCAATTACCGCCAACCTATTCATATCTGCAATCACCAAGGCATTTCAGAACTAAACTGTTTTCAAATTTCTAAAATAGTTGGTTTATAAAAATCAACTCCACAACCTTTGACTATGCACTTCATGCACTTTTCAATTTGCAGAATTTGAATTGTTTGTGACATCAAGTCTTTTATAAAAAACAATTCCAACCCGTTTGATATGGTCAATTAAATCAGCGTCTTTTAAATGGTTATAAACAGAAATGTCGAACAGGTAAGGCAAGGATAAATCATCTATCAGCAAGCCGATTTTATTCTCCACATCCAGTTTCAGTCCGTTTCCTTTCAAGGTTATGTCAATATCTGAACCGGGTTTGTAATTTCCTTTAGCACGTGAGCCGTACAAGATAGCTTCGTCCACTTCGGGAAAGGAAGCAAAAACAGTATTTATTTTTTGAATTGTTTCTTCTTTAAGCCCGAATCTCATTTGTTTTCAAATAGGTCATCTTGTTGCTGTATTCTTTTTTCTAAGGTCGTATGTAGGGCTTTGAACAGAGGGTAGTAAGTATATAGAACAGCATTTGCAATCTCGTCAGCCTTGTGCTTATCATAAGAATGAGACGTTTTAATCCTGCTTTCTATCATCTTCATCCATGTTTCTCCATCTGTTATCAGTCCGCGATTAAAAGCAATACGAAAAGCATCCTTGCTTCCCTGAATATTGGTTACTGCCTGATTTTCGTAGTAATCTTTAATCGTATTCCATGCTAATTCAAAATTGTATTCAAAACTTTGAATTAATCCTTGCTCTTCAAGTTCATTAAGTGCTTCGCCTTTTTCAATAAATTTTTCCAGTTGGATCAATGCCTTGCTGAAATTATTAAAGCGCTGCAGCCAGCGTATATCTTTATTTTCCATTTGTTATTTTTCTTTACAGGTAGCCAAAGATAACATTTGATTTCCGCATTTTAATAATGATGTGAGCAAAATTAAACCACACACAAACTCAACTCACCAACCTTTGACTAACTGCTTCATACAAAATAATACCGGTTGCAACTGATACATTCAATGAAGCAATTTCCCCTTTCAAAGGAATTTTTGCTTTTGCATCAGATTTTTGAATGTATTCATTTAAAATTCCATCTTCTTCCGAACCCATAATGATTGCGGTTGGTACAGTAAAATCAATTTGAAAATAAAAGTCGGTTGCTTTTTCGGTACAGGCAACAATTTGTAATCCACATTGTTTTAAAAAATCAATTGTAGATTTTAGATTTTCTTCGCGGCAAACCGGAATTTTATGCAAAGCGCCTGTTGATGTTTTTATTGCATCGGCATTTATTTGTGCTGCACCATGCGTAGGAATTACAATTGCATTAACGCCCGAACATTCAGCTGTACGGGCTATTGCGCCAAAATTGCGGACATCGGTTATTCGATCCAAAATTAATATCAATGGGTTTTTTCCCTGATCAAAAAGAGTTGGAATTATATCCTGAATTTTTTGATAGGTGATGGCAGAGATGTATCCTGCAACACCTTGATGGTTCTTGGTGGTAAGTCGGTTGAGTTTGTCAACTGGTACATATTGAAACGCTATGTTATGGTGTTTAAGTAAACCCATTAATTCACTTGTTAATTCACTTTTTAAACCGGACTGAACAAATAGTTTGTCGATTTCCTTCCCTGCCTTTATGGCTTCAATAATGGGTCTTAGCCC
>JAHEYA010000111.1 GCA_023251855.1 Bacteroidota bacterium | reverse complement strand
TAACATTACACACATTCCTACCGCCAGTCAGGATTTCAATGCTATTTTATTCACACTTCCCGGAGTATCCAGCCGCAATGAATTAAGCTCATCCTACTCTGTTCGTGGAGGAAATTTCGATGAAAATTTAGTGTATGTAAATGGCATTGAAATATATCGTCCTTTCCTTGTTCGCTCCGGTCAGCAGGAGGGATTGAGTTTTATTAATCCGGATATGGTATCTTCTGTACTCTTTTCTGCCGGAGGTTTTGAAGCAAAGTATGGAGATAAAATGTCATCGGTATTGGATGTTCAATATCGCAGGCCACGTAAATTTGCAGGAACTGTTTCAGGAAGTTTGCTTGGCGAAAACCTGCATCTGGAAGGCTCTTCAAGCAATCATAGATTAACATGGTTAGTTGGTGCTCGTTACAAAACCAATAAATATATTTTAGGCAGTTTAGATACCAAAGGTGATTATAAGCCCGCATTCACTGATATACAGAGTTATCTAACCTATGATCTAACACCTGTTTGGGAGTTGGATGTTTTAGGAAATTTCGCAAGTAACAAATATCAGATAGTTCCTCAAAATCGGGAGACGGATTTTGGAACACTCAATCAGGCTTTACGATTGAAAATTTATTTTGATGGAATGGAAGTGGATAGGTTCAATACTGTGCTGGGGGCTATGTCTGCCATTTATCATGATAAAGAGGATAGGTGGAATTTAAAATTTATTGGTTCCGCATTCAACAGTAAAGAAAGTGAGCTGGTTGATATACAAGGACAATACTTTATTGATGAACTGGAGACCGATTTCGGGAAAGCTAATTTTGGTAATGTGGTTGCAAACAGGGGGATTGGAACCTATTTAAATCACATCCGAGATAATCTGGATGCGCGTGTATATAGTGCTGAGCACAAAGGAACGTATACCGCAGGTCGTAAACAGTTATTATGGGGTGCAAAATATTCGAGTGAAATTATTTCTGATAAATTAAGTGAATGGAAATATCTTGATAGTGCCGGATTCTCTTTGCCGGTAACTGATCCACAACAAATAATTTTACAAGATGTAATTAAACAAAAAATAAATATTTCATCCAATCGAGTTGCCGGATATGTGCAAAGTGGTTGGAGTAAACAAACAAAAGATACTTCAGTAGTCTCTGCAACGTTGGGTATTCGAGCTAACTATTGGGATTTAAATAAACAAGGATTGGTTGGACCCCGGGGAACGCTTGGTTTTAAACCGAATTGGAAAAGAGATTTTCTTTTTAAATTTTCATCCGGATATTATTATCAACCTCCATTTTACAGGGAGTTGCGTGATAATGTAGGGAACATTAATTATAATATAAAAGCGCAAACCTCTATCCACTATGTATTATCAAGTGATTATAATTTTAAATCCTGGACCCGTCCTTTTAAATTTGTTGCAGAAGCATATTATAAATATTTAGATAATATTATTCCTTATGAAGTGGACAATGTTCGGATTGTATATTCTGCAAAGAACAATGCAAGTGGATATGCTACAGGTATTGATATGAAAGTGAATGGAGAGTTTGTAAAAGGTCTGGAATCATGGGCTTCTTTATCGATAATGGAAACCCGCGAAAATATAAAAGATGATTTTTATTATGATTATTATAACAGTGAAGGAAAAAAAATTATTCCCGGCTATACGTTAAACAATAAAGTTACTGATAGTGTTCGTTTTGAACCTGGCTATATTCCACGCCCCGCTGATCAACGTGTAAATTTTGGATTATTCTTTCAAGATAAAATGCCGGGTTATCCTGATCTGAAAATGCATTTGAATTTATTATTCGGAAGTGGTGTTCCTTTTGGTCCGCCCAACTCCCCGCGTTATCAGCAAGTATTAAGAATGCCACCTTACCGGAGGGTAGATATTGGTTTTTCATTTCAGGTGTTACGCGAAGATAGAAAGCCGAGAGCTGAAAGCGTTGGTCGTTATTTAAAATCTGTTTGGATAAGTTTAGAAGTGTTTAATCTTTTGGGAACCAACAATACGGTGTCGTATATTTGGGTAGAAGATGTAACAGCCCGTCAATATGCGGTTCCTAATTATTTAACACAGCGACAATTAAATTTTAGAATGATAGTGAAATTTTAAGATGAGGAAACAAAACCTCACCTAAATCCTCTCCAAAGGAGAGGACTTAAATGTCCGTAGCTCCCTTCTCCTTTGGAGAAGGGTTGGGGATGAGGTCCGACAAGGAAATTTGTAAAACCGAATTCTTATAATGAAACTGCATAGTTTCAAAAACGAATTAACAATGAAAAAAACTAAGACCTCCATTCCATTTACTTTTGCAATTGATAATTTATTTACTGCTGAACCTATTGTTAAACCAATGTTTGGCGCATTTGCAATTTATATTGGTAATAAAATAGTATTAATACTTCGCGATAAAAATGATGAAGATAGTGGCGTTTGGATTGCCACCACACCCGAACATCACACCAGTTTAAAAAAAGATTTTCCAACCATGCGTTCAATAAAAATTTTTGGTTCCGGAGTAAGCTCGTGGCAGGTATTACCAATGGATGATGATGATTTTGAAACAAATGTAAATCGTGCATGTGAATTTATTTTAAGAGGAGATGAACGTATTGGGAAGATTCCTAAACCTAAGAAGAAGAAGGCAGTTGGCAAGAAAAAAGTTGCAAGGAAGAAACAGTTGGCAAAGAAAGAAACTTGGCAGTAGGCAAGGAAGAAACAGTTGGCAATGAAGAAGGTAAGTTGGCAGTTGGCAAAGAAGAAAAGTTAGCAAGTAAATAGTAGACAAGGCTCAAACAGTGATTAATATAACCATTCAACAGTTTAAATTGTATTTTTGTTTGATAGATTCCTAATAAAAAAATGCTTTATTCGAAAGAAGTAATAGAAAAAACCACTGCTTGGGTTGAAGGAGATATAAAAGCAAAGCTGTGGTTGCAACACCATAACCTGGAGGAGCTTGTCCAGTTGAAAGATGCTATAAGTCGCCATGCAAAAGCATTTGAATACTTATTGGTTCACAAACATTTAGTGTTGGCCACATTTGTAAACGCTACATGGGAAGATAAAAAAGCATTTAAAATATTGATGGATAAAAAAGAATTTCTGTGGGCAGCAATGGCTAATTATATTAATGGAGACGATAAAGCAGCCATTTTTTTGAATAAAAATAATTTAAAACATTATGCCGAACTTGCACATAAAATACAAGCGAAGATTCGCAGAGAGGGTGATGAAGGAACAAGTATATTTAGTGGCGGACCATTTAAAAAGCAGAGTGATTAATCAGCAATAGCCTGTTTAAATTTGTTAAAACACAAATACATCTAACATAATTTATTAGGACTATGTCATTTCGACCGCAGGGAGAAATCCCCATAAATATTGAAAAAATGAGATTTCTCCCTGCGGTCGAAATGACATATAAAACAAATTGCGAATGAATGACCCCGAAGCAGAGCTTCGAGGTATCTTGTTACTCGAAAACTATGCGTAATTGATTCTTATGAAGCATTTTATAATTACTTTGTATTTCGCCTTGATTCTGAATATATTTCAGAATTACATCTTCATTCGCATATTGACCAACTGTATTAACATAATATCCCGCTGTCCAAAAATTACCGCCCCAAAGTTTTTGTTTTACTTCTGGATGAAGCCTGAAAAGCTCTTTTGCCGTGATACTTTTCACCGTTTGAGCTATCTGTTTTACAGACATCATTGGAATGCTTTGTATCAAAAAATGAACGTGGTTGTCATCTGCTCCTATTTCTACAAAATTTATTTCAAATCGATTCTCAATATTTTTAAATACCTCTATCAAACTTTTTTCAACTTCATCCGACAATACGCTTCTCCTATATTTAATAGGACAAACCAAATGATACAACAACAAACTTTTGTTATGCCTTTTGTGAATATGTTCACTCATAAGGCAAAGATAATAGTTTACATTATTAACCCGACCCCACAGCAGAGCTGCGAGGTATTATTTGAATAAAACAGCGATTCACAAAATTCATAAAACTCAAAATTTGAAAAAATGGTCGGTCATAAATGGACAATCATGAAGTAATTTGAAATTCGAAAAACCATTAGAAAAGAGCTATAATTCCATGAAAGTATTAACAATAAGTACTTTTGACACATTAGGTGGAGCAGCGAAAGCTGCGTATAGATTACATTTATCTCTGTTAGAAAACGGGGTTGAAAGCATAATGTTAGTGCAAAATAAAAACAGTACTAATAATAAGGTTTTAGGCCCTGACTCAAGAATAGAAAAAATATTTAATCTTTTCAAACCAACTTTAGATCAGCTTCCCTTAATTAAATATAAGAGCAGAGAAAAAGCTCTTTTTTCCACTAGTTGGTTAAATACCCGCAGTATTGTAAAAAAGATAAATAAAATGAATCCTGACATTGTTCATCTGCATTGGGTTAGTTTTGGTATGCTTGATATGAAAAGTATTTCCAAAATAAACGCTCCAATTGTTTGGAGTTTGCATGATTGTTGGGCCTTTACAGGCGGTTGTCATTATTTTGGAAAGTGTGAAAAATACAAAATCAGCTGTGGCACTTGTCCAAACCTTCTATCAAAAAAACAAAAAGATTTGAGTCATAGAATTTTTAAAAAGAAGTTAAAAAACTATCACTCACATAAAAATATTTCAATTGTTGGGTTAAGCAAGTGGATGCAGAATAGTGCAAAAGAAAGTTGTTTGTTTAAAGATAGGAACGTAATTAATTTGCCAAACCCAATCAAATCAAAAAATTACAAACCAATAAATAAAAAGTACTGCAGAGATTTATGGAATTTACCTCATGATAAAATGTTAATTCTTTTTGGAGCATTGAACCCAACAAGCGATATTCGAAAAGGTTTTATTGAGCTAGTTGAATCTCTAAATTTGATTAAAGAACCAAATATAGAATTGGTTGTTTTTGGTAGCAGTGAGTCTACCACATTTAATAAATTTACATTTAAAACAAATTATATAGGCGAATTGCAAGATGATCAAAGTTTAGTATCTCTTTATAATGCTTGTGATGTAACCGTTGTTCCAAGCTTACAAGAAAATTTATCTAACGTAATAATGGAATCTTTATCCTGTGGAATTCCGGTTGTTGCATTTAATGTTGGAGGGAACATTGATATGATTGACCATAAGCAAAATGGATATGTTGCCAAAGCTTTTGATTCACAAGATTTTGCACACGGTATTGAATGGATACTAAAATCTTCCGATTATGACAGCCTTAGCCAAAATGCAAGAGAAAAGGTTTTAAAAGAGTTTGATGAAAAGATAGTTGTAGAAAAATATATTTCTCTTTACAAAAGTATTTTAACTACTAACTAAACCACTATGCACTACATGTGCATAGGTTGTGGGAAAGAAAGAATGAAATTCTTTCTGCAATACTAAAAAAGGTAAATTTGCAGAATGGAAAACAAACAAAGACACAATGGACACTCAGTTTCAAGGCTTTCTGCCCACATTGTTTGGGTAACAAAATATCGTTTTAAAGTGCTTGAAGGTGATGTCAAAATTCGATGCAGAACGTTGATAAAACAAATTTGTGATTCGGAAGATGTTTCAATATTGTCAGGTGTTGTAAGTACTGACCATGCGCATTTGCACATTGAATATCCTCCGAAAAAAAGTATAAGTGATATTGTAAAAAGATTAAAGGGAAGAACATCAAGACGCATTCAAGAAGAGTTTCCTCATATAGGTAAAAAATATTGGGGACGACATTTTTGGGCAATTGGGTTTGGGGGTTTGGAGTACTGGAAATATTACAGATGAGATGGTTCAACAATATCTTGAACATCACAGAAGCCCTTCAAACATGGATAATGATACTATTATATTAGAGTAAAATATTTTTAGAAACTGAAAGTCTTGCACTGAAAGTGCATAGTTTCAACTAACGAACTGTAACAATGAAATTACTATAGACAAGGAACAATACCTACAATGTTTAAACCCAAATACTTTATTTATTTCATTATACTGGTTAGTTTCTTTTCAGATCCTTATATATGGCTGCTTGCATTTACAAATGACTATAGGGTTGTTAATGTAGTATTGATAACTGTTTCGATTATTTTTTTGTTGACAAAAAAAACAACCTGGACCAAAAGAGATGAAATCTGGTTTGGTTCTTTCCTAGTAGTTTTTTTATTTATTCTTATACATGCCAGCTATTTTGGCGATAGTGCCCAGATGATACAGGGAACTGGATATTTTTTAAAAATTCTGTTTATTTTTGTTGTGGTTTATTTTATAAAGAACAATGGTATTAAACTATTAAACTTGTTTTTTCAGTTTAATATAGTTATGATAGTTGCCGGGGTTCTCTTATTCTTCTTACTTCTGGGAGGAATTGTGTTACCCAATATTGAGTTTCATCAGGAGGGTGAACTACTGGAAATTAACACTTTATACCCATTGGGATTAGTGAATCTGCAAACTTTTATAGGACCAATTATTTTTACAAGAGTAGGTGGTTTTACAGATGAGCCCGGTCAACTGGCTTTATTAATAACTTGGTTGTTAATTCTTAATGAATTTACCTTAAAATCGGTTAATTATAGAAAATTTTTATTGATTGGAGGGATATTCACATTTTCTCTGGCTTATTTTTTTTCCTTAATTCTTTTTGCATTTTATTTTATTTTTCAGTCTAAATATAGATCTGCGGTGATTAAATATTTGCTTATTAGTGTAACAATTATATTGTTTGTATTTACACTCTTACCAGAAACTGTAAAAGATATTGTTTATCTTAATACTGTTGATAGATTGCAGTTAACTCAGGGTGGAGGAAATCAAAAATTTGAGGGTGACAACAGATCTTCTAATACCCAATTGTATTACAGAGAATTAGAGAAAGATGACAAATTACTTTTTGGTTACGGATTCACAGGAGCACAGAATAGAGAAAATCCTAAATTGTTCGCAGTATATGGTTTTATGGGGTGTGTGTTTAATTATTTCCCATTAGTTGTATTGCTCTTTAGTAAAAAGATAAAGTTCAAGTATAAGTATTTGTTGTTAATTATAATATTTAATTTTATTCAAAGGGAAGGAATACATTATATATTCCAAATGATGGCACTAACATTTATATATTATTGGCCGGTTATAGAGGAAAATTTAGATATGGATAACCGATTTAATCCGAAATTAAAAAATCAATTATCTTAATAAACAAACATAGAATGGCTTTTCTGACCCACTGTTTATGTTAACTAAATCAAGAAAAATTATTATTTAAATTGACAGTTAGATTGTGGATGGTAATTGTTCGTTTTTTCAGCACAAAATGAATATTTCTTTATAAATTCGTCAAAGTCCAAAAACAGCTTGTGTATATTTGAGTAATACTAGTTTCAATTAAA
>JAHEYA010000473.1 GCA_023251855.1 Bacteroidota bacterium | reverse complement strand
ATTGGTGAGTTACTTAAAAAAAAAGTAAATTATTTATTTGTGGCTTTTGTAGCTAATACCATTTTCACTTTTAAACCATAACCAATTTGCATTACATCAGCTAAATCCTGTATTGATAAGGTATTATCCAATTTTAAAATAACAGTTGGAGATTGAGTACGCGCCAATTCTATTTTTAAAGCATTCTCCAAATCCGGAAATGCAATTAATGTTTTATTCACATAATACTGATGATCGGCTCCAACAGTAACTGTTACCTGTTGCTTTTGCAATTGCTCAGCAGATTTTGAATTAGGCAGTGTAAGTTTTATTACACTTGGATTTGCTAATGTTGAAATAATAAGAAAGAACAATAACAAAAAAAACATAATGTCGTTGAGTGATTCTGTGCTCACTTCTGCTCCTTCTTTATGCCTGCGTTTTAATTTCATTCGTTTTTAGTTTGTAGTTGGTTGATCGTAGTTCGTAGTTCACTAATTTTCTATATGCTTATTGCCTACTGCTTACTCTTAAATTGCCAAATCAAAATTAATTGGTTTGTTCATGAAGCATATCAACAAACTCAGTCGATACAGTTTCCATTTTATTGATTGTTTTATCTAACATAGAATTAAGAATATAATACCCTATAAATGCCAATAAACCAATGGTTAAACCAGATGCGCTTGTGATCATTTTTTGATATAAACCTGTGGAAATAACCCCAATACTGATATTATCAGTTAATGAAATATCATAGAAAATTTTAATTACACCTGCAATTGTTCCAACAAAACCCAGAATTGGGCCAATACAACCGATCAAACTAAGTACATTTAAATTTTTTTCTAAACGGTTGATCTCTAGTTTCCCAACATTTTCCATTGCTTCTTCAATTTCTTTAATTGGTTTATTCAAACGTGAAACACCTTTTTCAATCATCCGTGCAGCAGGACTCGTTGAATTACGACACAATGCTTTTGCCGCATCTTTATTACCATTTTTAATGGATTCTTTGATACCACCCATAAAATTGGTATCCAGTTTTGATGCTTTTTTGATTGTCATAAAACGCTCGAAAAAGAAATAAATAGTGAGTAATGAAAGCAGTCCTAACGGGATCATTATAAAACCACCTTTCATGATTAGATCAAGCAATGAAAGTGATGCCTGTTTGGGCGGTTCAACAGGCAATGGCAGTTGAGCAGACATGTTTTTTACAGTGTCTGCTACCGTGGTTGCAGCAGTAACCGTATTAGTTACTATTTGCAGTAAAACTGAGTTAAGCATATTTTTTGAATTTAGTTTGTTGTAAAACGTAATCAGTATTATCTTATTTTAAAAAAGATTTTCCTCCTCTTTTTTTGTGTTGCTAAATTACAGGTATGTTAATGTTGATTTTTTCAGAAATGGGCAAGTTATAAACACAACATTGTTTATTTAATATTGAATTTTATGGGAAAATTATTGTCTTCTTTTCCATTCAAGAAATTTTTTTTTATTTCATTCGTCATTCTATTTAAACTGTGGTTTTTTTGACCAAAAATCGAAGTTTATTCAAAATTTATTTATAAATCCTGACTGATTTTCAATAAGTTAACCTTTTTTTTGGAACTTATTTAAAAATTACTTTACATTCGCCACCATTAAATTTAAAATTCTATAAATCATGAAAAGACAAAAAGTGTTATTTACATTCTTGTTTATTCTGTTGCAAGTCGCGGTTTTCGCTCAGAGCAGAGTAATCAAAGGAACAGTTAAAGATTCTCAAACCAATGAAACACTTCCCGGTGTTACCGTTGTTGTTTACGGTAGTGTTGTAGCAACCTCCACCAATGAAAAGGGTGAATATTCTATAACAGTGGAAGGTGAAGGTAAAAAATTAGTTTTCTCTTCTGTGGGTTATGTTTTTCAAACGATCCCGGCTGATAAAGATGTGATTGATGTTGTTTTTGAAGCAAACACCAAATTATTAAAGGAAGTTGTAGTTACAGCTTTGGGAGTTTCCAAAGAAAAAAAATCACTTGGATATTCTGTTTCTGAAGTAAGTGGTGACGATGTTCGAAAATCAGGAGAATCAAATATTATTGAAGCCCTAGCTGCAAAAGCACCGGGCGTAGAAGTAGTTGGTTCAGGTGGTACACCTGGTGCATCTACTAAGATTACATTACGTGGTCCAACGGATTTTTCAGGAACAAATCAACCTATTATAGTTATTGATGGAGTTATTATGGATAACTCCACAAATACTCCTACCCCGGGAGATGCTGCATTTAATATGAACTTACAGGGTGTGAATGAATCTAACAGAGCACTTGATATTAATCCTGATGATATTGAATCAGTTAGTATTTTAAAAGGCCCTGCTGCTGCTGCCTTATACGGTTCATCTGCTGCAAATGGAGCTATCGTATA
>JAHEYA010000110.1 GCA_023251855.1 Bacteroidota bacterium | reverse complement strand
TGATATTATTGATTGTAAAATCATATCCTTCCCCTTTAAAATGAATATCGCTTTTACTGAAAAAAGCCCTGTTATAACCCCAATAAATGTAAGCGTTTCCTTTGCGTTTGTAAATTCGCCTGCTCTCTATATTTTCATTATTGGAATTATTGGAAAGTAATGAATCCTTAAGAATCATAGGTTTTTGAAATTCGGAACCATGATACAAGAAGTCATTACTCCTTTGAGCTCGAATCAAGGCGATGCTTGCAAAGCTTAAGAAGATAATTAGAATTGGTGAGTGCTTTTTTTTCATAAATTTTTGGTTGAATCCTTGAATCATTTTTGAACAACTATTTTTTTCGTTTGAACTGATTTGTTTGTTTCCAGTTTCAGAAAATAAATTCCGTCTGGTAAATCAAAATGTATTTCAGCTTTCTCATCCTGGATTTCAGATTTAAAAATTTCTTGTCCGACAATATCATAAACTTTAAATTCAGTTTTTTTAATTTGTAATTCATTACGATGCTTACTTTGTAATACGAATAAGGAATTGCAGGGATTAGGAAAAACTGAAATTTCTTGATTTTTTTCGTCTATTTCATTTGAGAAGGTAGTTATAGAATCAGGAGCCTGCATGGTTCTTCCATTTATCTTAAGAAGTAAAGCATCTGTTTTATGCCCGTCTGTTGAGCCATTTCCAAAACTTTCTGTAGTTCCGGTAATGTATAAATAACCTTCATGTATTGCAACATCAGATGCTACTTCATTATAAGCTCCACCCCAATAAAGTGAATTTTTGAGTGTTCCGGCAGAATCGTATTTCAAGACAAAAATATCCTTTGCTCCATTACCATAACTTGAAGTAGTACCAACAACATAAATAATACTATCTCCATCAGAAACGAGCGCCCGACAATCCTCTGTACCTGACCCACCCCAAAGGCGACTCCATTTTAATTGTCCTGTCCGTGAAAATTTGTTGAAATACGTTTGTGAACCATTTCCAAAGCTTCCTGTATAACCTACAACATAAAGCATAGAATCAGAACTCATAGTCAATCCAAGTCCATCATCATAAGATGACCCTCCCCATGTTACGTTCCATTGATATGTTCCATTGGAGCGATTGAAACAGGCAAGATCCATTTGTCCGTCAAATGAAGCGATATTGGCTCGATTCACATGTCCCGCAACATAGAGAAAATTATTATCCATTGCCATATGTCCATTTCCACCATCAAATTTTCCAAAAGAATTATAATCCCATGAGTTTATCCAAAGTGGATTTCCGGACAAATCAATTTTCTGGACGAGAAAATCCATGCTTGTTGTTTGCCCCTGTGTCCAGCCGGA
Organism: Bacteroidota bacterium; assembly: GCA_023251855.1. Lineage (GTDB taxonomy): Bacteria > Bacteroidota > Bacteroidia > 2-12-FULL-35-15 > 2-12-FULL-35-15 > 2-12-FULL-35-15. The sequence continues at coordinate 6,151 of JAHEYA010000110.1, read as the reverse complement.
AACGTAGATTCCATCAGGCTGAATCATAAGTCCATCAATTTCCTGATAACCGAAATCGGGATTTGGACTGATATTTTTTGCCCAGTTCAGATTTCCGTTTATTGTATTATAACTCATCACCAAAGCATCACCAGAGGTATTATTCGCGGTAGAATCTGTTCTGCCGCCAAGATAAACCACAGCTCCATTTACTTTTGTAACAAAAGCTTTGTCATTAAAACCTGTTCCGCTCCCCCATGATGTACTTTGCCATATTGGTTGGGCATTGGCATCTATTTTAAAAAGAACAATATTAAAATACCAAAAAGGCCACTGGTCTTTTTCTTCAACTGCCCAATATATATTTCCGCTGCTATCAACGTCCACTCCCCAGGCTTCATCCACTTGTCCGGAAATTCCACGAGTAATATACCACGGTGAGACCTGTCCAAAAACCTTGATTGAAATGTTGATCAAAAAAAAATAAAAGAGAAACAACTTTATTTTTTTCATTTTATAGAACAATTTTTTCTTTTTCACCCTGACGTATTTCTTTTAATTTTTTTAAAACATCCTGAGCATTTATCGGCAATTTGGTAATACGCACTCCAACTGCACTATATATAGCATTTGCTATTGCAGGAATAACAGGATGTATAGCACCTTCACCAGTTTCTTTGGCTCCGAAAGGTCCTTCAGGATCAATAGATTCTATAATATTGGTATGAATATCCGCTGTATCAAGTGAAGTAGGTATTTTATAATCCAAAAAATTATTATTCAATAAAAGTCCATTGTAATATTTCATTTGTTCGGTCATGGCCTGCCCTATTCCCATGTGCCATGAACCTTCTAATTGACCTTCAACAGCAAGTGGGTTCAACGCTTTTCCACAATCATGAGCACCCCATACATTTATTATTTTTACAAACCCTGTTTCCACATCAACTTTTACTTCGGCTACACAAGCGCCAAAACTATATGATGGACTTAAGCCTGCGCCTGCACCTTTGAAGTCACCTCCAAGTTTTGGAGAAATATATTTGCCGCTAACACTTACTGCTCCTCTTTGGGCTGTGAGAATGTCGATTGCTTCGATCCAAGAAAGATTCAAACTTTTATCATTACTAAATATGTGATTATCCTCAAAATGTAATTCTGTTGTAGCTATATTTTTGTTTTTTTGAATAGCTTCAGCAATTTCTCTTTTCAAATTTTGAGCTGCCTCTTTAGCAGCATTACCGGCCATAAACGTTACCCGACTGGAGTAACTACCCAGATCGACAGGAGTAAGAAGAGTATCAGCAGCAAGAACAAAAATATTTTCAATATCAATTCCTAATACTTCAGAAACGATAATAGCAAGCATTGTATCGCTACCTTGCCCAATATCACTGGCACCGGAAGTAATTAATACTCGTCCATCAAAATCAACTTTCAAATGAACTACAGATTGTGGTAATTCATTCCAGATTATAGGGAGTGCACTTCCGCTGATAAAAAAACCACAACCAACACCAAGTCCATGGCTGTTTTCCATTTTTCCAAAGCGATTTTTCCAATTGGATTGATCCATAACTTTTTGCAATGACTCACGGCTACCATTGGAGGTGATGCGATATTGGCCGACAGTGAGTGAATTGGAATCGAGAAAATTTTTCATTCTCAATTCGCATGGATCCATTTTAATTTTGAAAGCTAAATCGTCAATAAGGGACTCCACAGCAAATCTTGAATTTACAGCACCATGACCTCGCATTGCACCACACATCGGTTTGTTTGTGTACACACGAACTGTGCGAAATCCAAAATTATTCAATTTATAAGGCGCCTGTAATAAAACACCATTGTAATAAGTTGTTACTACACCAAAACTACCATAAGCGCCACCATCTATTGCAATATCTGCATCTAAGGCCTTCAATATCCCATCTTGTGAAATACCCATTTCCACAGTCATTTTCGAAGGATGTCGACCATGATTAGTAATAAAAACTTCTTCACGTGAAAGACGCACATGAACAGGACGACCAGTTTTTTTTGCAAGATGGGCAACAATTATTTCATGAGGAAATGGGTCACTTTTACCTCCAAAACCACCTCCAACAGTGGGTTTAATAACTCTTACCTTGCTCAAAGGAACCTCCATTACTTTTGACAAAGCCCGATGAAGATAGTGTGGAACCTGTGTAGCAGTTATAATGGTTAGTCCGTTTTCATCCCACCAAGCAGTTGCAGCATGAGGCTCAGTAAAACCATGATTGATGCCTTCAAACTCAAAAGACATTTTAGATGTAACATCCGATTCTTTCAAACCTTGTTGTTGATCGCCAAAGCGGAGCTCTGCCTTTTTTTGAATATTATTATTAAATTTTCCGTACTCATGTATTCTTTCATTATTGCCAGCATCCACCAGAGAATCATCAATGGTCAAAAATTCTTTAATTGGAGTGTATGTTACTTTTATAAGCTTACATGCATCACGCGCTATTTGTTCCGTATCGGCTGCAACAGCCGCAACAATTTCACCAATATATCTCACTTTTGAAACAGCCATTGCAGTTTCATCCTGTGATACAGGAAGCACTCCAAACTTAACAGGCAACTCATTTCCCAAAGCAATATAATGTACACCATTAATTTTTAAAGCTTCCGAAACATCAATGTTCTCAATTTTAGCGTGAGGATAAATACTTCTTAAAAATTTACAATGCAATGCATTTTTTATTACAATATCATCAGCATAATCAGCTGAGCCTTTTACTTTCCTCTGAGCGTCAAGGTAGGGTCTTGGCTTACCAACGTTTTTGTGCTCATTGCTGCACCGAGAGAGTGGCTCAATTTTGTGTTGAAATTCTTCTGATCCAAGTTTATCTTTTGCATACTCAGCAACCGCTTCAATAATTTTTTTATATCCGGTGCAACGGCAAAGGTTACCTGAAAGAGCATATTTAATTTCTTCTAAAGATGGTGTTGCATTTTTTTCAACAAAGTCTAGGGCAGTCAAAACCATTCCCGGAGTGCAGAATCCACATTGAATAGCTCCTTTCTCAACAAACTTTTTTTGAAGTTTATGCAATTCGCCATCTTTATCAAGACCTTCAATGGTAGTAATTTCAGCATTATTATAACGAAAAGCAGGAGTAATACAACTCAAAACAGGTTCGTTATTTACTAAAACAGTACAGGCACCACAACTGCCCTGTTCACATCCGATTTTTGTTCCAGTAAGTCCGGCTTTTTGACGAATAACAGTTGAGAGCATTTCATGCTCATTTACTAAAATGTTAAATATTTTGTTATTTATTTTTATGCTTGTTGGTTTCATTAGATTATTAAAATTGTTTATTTATATACCAGCCCCAATGCTTTTTCCGCCATCCACATAGATTGTTTGCCCTGTAATAAAATGAGTTTGTTCAGCTACCAGAAATGCAACTGCATTTGCGACAGACTCAGGTTTACCAATGGTTTTGGTTGGTTGTGCCTCAATTAGTTTTTTCAATATCTCAGGTTCTAATTTTTGTGTCAGCGGAGTATCAATCAGGCCAGGGGCAACAGCATTTACATAAACATTATACTTTCCAAGTTCGAGCGCAAGCACCCTTGTAAGTGCAACTATTCCTGCTTTAGATGAGGAATAATTACTTTGCCCTTTATTACCCAACCAAGCTCTGGAAGCCACATTAACAATGTGACCATTTTTTTGCACCCTCATTATTTTGGCAGCTTCACGACACATAAGCCAAGTTCCTCGAAGGTTTACATTTATAACGCTGTCAAAATCATCGACACTCATATTCCAGATCATATTGTCCCGAATAATACCCGCATTATTTATAAGGATATCAAGCCTTTTGTACTTGTCCTGAATTTTTTCAAAAAGTTTGACAACAATTTTTTCTTTAGAAATATCAGCTTTAGCAAACTGTAATTTTTCTTTGCCGAATTCAGAGATTAATTTTTTTCCTCCTTGCGAATCAACATCTACGGCTATTATAAAATAATTTTCACTTATAAGTTTTGAAACAATAGATTTACCAATACCTTTAGCGGCTCCGGTAACCAATGCAATTCTCTTTATCATATCTTATTTTTTTATACAATCAATTTTTTTAGATCTATTTTTCAAATCAACAAACCTTTTGCTCCGCTGGAATTGTGTTATTTGAAATCAGTTGTTCATACTCCTTCCAAGTATTTACATTTACTAAAATATTTTCTGAATCCATCTCTACTTCAACCCTTTTGAAATTTAGAAGAATTTCATTCAATGGTTTGAAACCCTTTTTCCGGGAAAGAATGCTGAGGATAATTTTTTTTGAAATTAACACGGGATGCCCCCCTTTACGATTGAATGATGGTACCACAAATCCATTCGAAATTTTTTTTAAACACATTTTATCAAGAATATTTTTCTCAACAAATGGGTTATCAACATTATGAATGAAAACAAAATCTATATCAATATATTTTTTAAGACCGATCAATATAGAATAAGATCTACCTTGTTCCGGATGAAAATTTGGTATTACCTTAACAGATTTATTTTTACTAATGTTTTCAGGAATATTCATTATTAATTGATAATTGAGTACAATTGAAATAGTTTTTATTCCGGCTTTTAAATATCCATTCACAATTTTTTCAAGAAAAATTTCCCCATTAATTTTCAAAAATGGTTTCGGCTGATCCATACGTTGAGATTCACCACCCGCAAGAATGAGTACTCCTGTACCAGTATACATCGTGATTAAGTTTATGACGAAAATATATTTATTATCCAACTAATTTTATGATACTAATCATAGTATAATTTAATAAAGTAAAGTTCTTTTGTTGAAAAGAAAATCATGGAATCATTGAAAGATATTTTATTATACTGTGAAAATGCCTCATTTGATTTAAATTTCACTGCTGCTAAAAAGTGGAAATCAGAGGCAAAAGACAGGATCATTGTTGGTTATTTACCAACATACATCCCACGAGAAATAATTCATGCGGCAAATGGAATTCCAGTGGGGATAATGGGAGCAGGCGACAGAAAACAAATCATAAAAGGGGATGCTTATTATCAATCATACATCTGTCATCTACCAAGAGGAATAATTGAAATGGCTTTGGATACCAACCTTCAGGACTTTGATGGTTTTATGTTTCCTGCTATTTGCGATTGTGTTAGAAATCTTTCCGGAATGTTCAAGTTGTCAAAGAAAGGAAAGTTTCAACGTTATTTTGATTATCCTCAAAATTTTGACCCATTTATAGGAGGAACATTTTATGTTCAGGAAATGGAAAAGGTGATTGAGGATATGTATAGTGTTAATGGGGTTAAAGTTACAAGTGAAGGTTTAAATAAAGCCATCAAACTTTATAACAAAAACAGAAAACTCATAGAAAAAATATATGATATCAGACAAGAATTTCCATGGAGATTATCGGCAGTAGAAACCTATCATTTACTAAGAGCAGGAATTACTATTCCTGTGGAAAAACATAATGAGATTTTAGAACAGGTTGTGAATACCATTATTGATAAGGAACGTGGAGAGCCGATGGATAATATTCGTATTGTTGTGAGTGGTTCGTTTTGTGAACAACCTCCAATCGGCTTAATAAAATCAATTGAATTAGCAGGTTGTTACATTATTGATGATGATTTTATGCTCGGTTCAAGGTTGATTCAAGGTGACATTGAAGAAGATACTGAAAACCCGCTATTAACAATTGCTTTGGCATATATTGAACAAAGCACATTTTCCTCGGCTTATTATGATGTTGGAAATCCGAAAGGGAAAAGGCTGGTAAAACTGGCTAAAGAAAGAAATGCGGATGGAATTGTTTTTTGTGCAGCAAGTTTTTGTGACCCTGCTTTGCTCGATCGCCCACAAATGCAAAAAGAATGTGACGAAGCTGGAATTCCTCATATTAATTTTCAATTTCATGAAAATACAGGTCAATTTAAAATCATTAAAGAACAAGCAGGAACTTTTTCTGATTCCATAAAATTATGGGCGTAAAGTTTTCCGGCAAATAATAAATAATCTAAAAAATGGCACAACCTGAAGAAGCAATAAAAGAAAAGAGCATGGTACTCCAGAAAGAAATGCTGGCAAGGCAGTTTCATGACTTAAGCAAAGCAAAAGAACTAGGAAAAAAAGTTGTCTACACT
>JAHEYA010000513.1 GCA_023251855.1 Bacteroidota bacterium | reverse complement strand
AAACGTGATTTTTGTAATTGCTCCTTTTTTAAGATCAACACTATAAAAGTTACGTGTAATGGGGCTTTCAGCAGTTGATGAATAAAATGCCTTTGTTCCCTTTTCATCAAACCCTGCAAAATCGGTAACTTCCCAATTACCTTTGGTCAATTGTTTAATTAATTTCCCCGTGATATCATACAGATACAAATGATTATAACCATCACGTTCCGATTGCCAAACGAATTGATTGGGGTGCTTGGGCACAAATACCAAGTGGTGCAGAGGTTGAACATATTTGTCGTCCTTTTCTTCAAACAAAGTTTTTTCAAAAAGTCCGGTTGCAACATTGTAAGCATTTAGTTTTAAATCATTTTGATCGCGATTTAAAATAGCAATATAAACGTACTGTTCATCGGGGCTCCAGGCGATGTTCGTCAAATATTGATCTTTGGGTTCCCCTGTTTTTAAGAAAATAGTTTTCCCAGTGTTTACATTGTAAACGCCTACAGTTACTTCGTGGCTGGTGTCTCCAGCCATTGGATACTTAATAGTATTGTTTTTTGCAGGACGGGGTTTCCAATCGATGATGGGATAATCGGCCACCATTGTTTGATCCATTCGATAAAAGGCAAGCAGGTTGCCTTTTGGCGACCAAAAAGTTCCTTTTACGATTCCGAATTCTTCCCGGTGAACTGTTTTTCCGTTGACAATATTTTCGTTGGCATCATTAGTAACGATCAGGTTTTCTTTACCGTCAAAAACGAATAAATTATTTTTTACTGTGAAAGCAACATAGTTGGTTTTGTTGGCAACATCTGTATTTTCGGCATTTTCAGGAAAATCCCGAATTGATTCGACAGCAATAGTTTTTGTTTTTAAATTATAAACAAGTATTTTTTTTTCGGATTCGAATGAAAATTCAGTTGAATTTTTCCATTGAATTGGAGGAAATGTTTTTAGAGAATTAAAGTTTACTGTTTTTAGTGCCTCGTTCACTTGAGCCAATGTGGTTGCTGTTTGGGGTGCTTGTTTATTATTTTCAGCGTTACCTACCATCAAAATATCGGTGGTATCATTTGTAATTACATACGAAAATTTATCCGCTACTTTTACCCATATTAACTGGTTAAGTTTGGCCGGGGCGAGGGTTGTTTTTTGTTTGAGGATGGCTTCTTCCATTGTTAATAGCTTTGTTTGGGCTATTGTGATCTGGATGAAACAAATTAAGGGAAGAGTGGAAGAGAGGACTTTTTTCATTGTTTTTTTTCTCGCAAAGACGCTAAGCCGCAAAGAAAAATAAAAACCTTTGCGCCTTTGCAGGATTATTTTACGTTAGAACCATTATTTGTACTTGGCTTATCAGGCAGGACAAAACTAAGTTCACCGGCAGCGTTCTCAGCCATTAAGATCATACCACGGCTTTCAATGTTTTTTATTTTCCGAGGAGCAAGATTTACTAAAATAGAAACTTGTTGGCCAATAATATCTTCGGGTTTATAATATGCTGCAATGCCTGAAACAACGGTACGTTTATCAATTCCGGTATCAATCAATAATTTTAATAATTTATCGGTTTTAGGAACCCGTTCTGCTTCTAAAATAGTTCCGATGCGAATATCCATTTTACTAAATTCTTCAAAAGAAATATCGGATTTGGAGTCCGCAATAGCAATGGAAACAGGTGTTCCCGAATTTGTTTCTTGTAAATTTTCTTCTTTCGATTTATTCTCCTGATTATTTATTTTAGAGTTTTCTAATTTTTGAACTTGAGTTGAAATGGCATCGTCTTCAATTTTTTCAAACAACAATGTTGCTGAATTGATCTGGTGGCCTGCTAAAAGCAAGTCGGTACGAGCAGCATCGTTCCACTTCAAATCGGTATTCAGGTTAAGCATTGCGCCTAATTTTTTTGATGCAAAAGGTAAAAAAGGTTCCATCAAAACAGCTAGGTTGGCTGCTATTTGCAAGGATAAACTCATAACGGTACGAACTCTTTTTTCATCTGTTTTAACAAGTGTCCAAGGTTCGTTATCAGCTAAGTATTTATTTCCTGCACGGGCTAAATTCATTAATTCTGCTAATGCTTCGCGGAAGCGATATTGTTCAATGCTTGCTGAAATTTTTGCAGGAAACTTACTTATTTCCTCGAGCAATAAAATATCTGTTTTGGTGTATGCCTCTGCGGCAGGCACTTTCCCGTTGTAATATTTATGTGTTAATACGAGGGTCCGATTAATAAAATTTCCAAGAATAGCAACTAATTCATTGTTGTTTTTTGCCTGAAAATCTTTCCAGGTAAAGTCGTTATCCTTTGATTCCGGTGCGTTTGCACAAAGGGTATATCGTAATGCATCTTGTTTATCTTTAAACTCCAACAAATATTCATGCAACCAAACAGCCCAATTGCGGGAGGTTGATATTTTTTCGCCTTCTAAATTTAAAAATTCATTTGCAGGAACACTTTCCGGTAAAACGTAAGACCCTTCAGCCATGAGCATTGCAGGAAAAATAATGCAATGAAAAACAATATTGTCTTTGCCGATAAAATGAACAAGTTTTGTTTCTTTATCTTTCCAATACAACTCCCAGAGGTTGGTTGTTGGTTGTTGGTTTTTGGCTAACGAATTTTGTGTTTGAAACAATTCTTTTGTTGCAGAAATATAACCAATTGGTGCATCAAACCAAACATACAGCACTTTGTTGTCGGCACCATCAATAGGCGCTTTTACACCCCAATCCAAATCGCGAGTCATTGCGCGAGGTTGAAGCCCTTCATTTAACCAACTCTTACATTGCCCAAAAACATTGGGCTTCCAGTCTTTGTGTGAATCTATATATCCTTCTATTTGAGGTTGCATTTTATCCAAAGGCAAAAACCAATTTTTGGTTTTTTTCATTACCGGTTTTTCTCCGGATAAAGTAGAACGTGGATTAATCAGGTCGGTTGTATTAAGCGTGGAACCGCATCTTTCACATTGATCGCCATACGCATTATCGTTTCCACAATTGGGGCAGGTTCCAATAATATATCTATCGGCCAAAAACTGATTTGCTTTTTCGTCAAAATATTGTTCTGTTATTTCTTCTTTAAAAACGCCTTTATCATAAAGGGTTTTAAAAAATCCGGAAGCTGTTTCATGATGTGTTTTTGAAGATGTACGAGAAAAAATATCGAAAGAAACACCAAATTCCTTAAAGGAGTCGCCCATTATTTTATGGTATTTATCTACTACCTGCTGTGGAGTTATCCCTTCTTTTTTTGCTTTGATAGTAATGGGTACACCATGTTCATCGCTACCACAAATAAATTTTACATCTTCGCCTTTTGAGCGAAGGTAACGCACATAAATATCGGCAGGTAAATAACAACCGGCTAAATGGCCAATATGTATAGGGCCGTTAGCGTATGGCAATGCTGCAGTAACAGTATATCTTTTAAAAGTCAAAAGGTTCAAAGTTTAAAGTTATTAGAATTTATACAATACCCATTATAAATTTCTTGAACCTCACCCCCAACCCCTCTCCAAAGGAGAGGGGAGGGTTGGATTAAAATATATTGGGAAATGGTATTATTCTTAAATTGCGGTCAAAGATACTAATTAGAAATGTACGTAATTCATACTATGAAGCGCCTTGTTTTTTTTATTTCGTTGTTGAGTTTCTCTTTTTTATTTCATTCCTGTGCCCGCACACGCTCGGTTTCATGTATTTATTCACAGGAAAAAAAGTTATCTGAAAAAGAAGCAATATTAATTCTTCCCGGTTTCGGATCAAAAATAAATGGCAACAAGGAGCAGGAAAAATATTTTGCCAATAAAGGATATGATGTTTTTATTCCGAACTATATAGGAAGAAAATCAATCGATCAATGCTTGGGAAATTTGGAAATTTTTATTGCCAAGAACAAAATAACAGAATATAAAAAAGTTCACGTATTCAGCTATATAATTGGTGGCTGGGTGCTGAACGAATACATAAAAAAACATCCTGCCAACAATATTGCTTCGATTGTGTATGACAGAAGTCCTTTGCAGGAAAGGGCTCCGGCTGCTTTGGTAAAAGATATTCCGTTGATGATAGGGCTGGTTTCCGGAAAAGTGATGAAGGAGTTTTCTGTTACACCTTACTCTCCAATAAAAAAAGATAAGATAAAAGTTGGGATTTTGATTGAAAGCAAAGCGACTAAACTAATCCGTAATCATAAAAAAACTGCGCTTTCATTTGGTGAATTAAAATGGGATGTAAAGAGCTTGCAGCAGGATTATGATGATTACATTTACACCTGGATAAATCATGACGAAATGTATTTTCGTTTTGATATTGTTGGGGAGGAGATTTTTACTTTTTTAAAAAACGGAACATTTAGCAAAAATGCTGTTCGGAAGGCATTTGAGTGGGATGCGTTTGTTCCTTATGAAGAAAAATAATTGTAATACATTTGTTTGGGTTTAATTTATTTAGAGCGTACAAATAATACCAAAACCCATTACGAATTGGTCCTTTTTTTGGGACCTCACCCCCAACCCCTCTCCAAAGGAGAGGGGAGGGCTTGACTAAAATATATTTGGAAATAGTATAATTTAAAAATTATGTTTAAAAAAGGTTTAAAAACAATCGGAATAATTTTGTTGCTGCTTATAGCAATCCTATTGTTCAATACGCTTACCTATAAATCGAAACAATTGGAAACAGAGCCAATTAGCCCTATTGATCTAAACAACGATTGTGCTCAACATTTATCAGAAGCGGTGCAAATAAAAACAGTTTCGTATGAGGACAGTTCAAAATTTGATGCTACATCACGTTTGCAATTTATTTCCTTTTTGCGAAAAACATATCCTCTTTCCGATTCATTATTAAAAAAGAAAATCATTAATGGCTACAGCTTACTTTATAAATGGGAAGGAAAGAATGCTTCATTAAAACCATTGATTTTAATGGGACATATGGATGTGGTACCTGCAGAAAGTGAAGGAAGTAAAAAGTGGGATTTCCGACCTTTTAGCGGAGAAATAAATAATGGTTTTGTTTATGGCCGTGGCACTATGGATGATAAAGTAAATGTGATTGGAATTTTGGAAGCAACGGAATTATTGCTGAAAGAAAATTTTAAACCGGAACGAACCATCTATTTTGCTTTTGGCCATGATGAAGAGCTTGGTGGACGGAATGGCGCAAAAAAGATTGCCGAGTATTTACAATCTCAAAGCGTGGAAGCCGAATTTATTTTGGATGAAGGTTTAGTTATTACAAAAGGCATTGTTCCGGGAATCAAGCCAAATGCAGGTTTGATAGGAATTTCAGAAAAAGGATATTTGTCGGTGGAGCTTTCGGTGGAAACAGAAGGAGGGCATTCATCAATGCCTGCAAAAGAAACGCCAATAGGAATTTTATCATCAGCAATTGCTACATTAGAAAAACACCCAATGACTGCACATATTTCAGAGCCTGTTCAACATTTTTTAGATTATGTTGGACCGGAAATGCCTTTCTTTTCTAAACTTGCTTTTGCAAATCAATGGCTGTTGAAATCTGTTATCATTGGCAAGTATGAAAAATCAAATTCGGGAAACGCAAGCGTGAGAACAACTACAGCCCCAACCATTTTTAAAAGTGGTTTTAAAGATAATGTATTGCCTGCATTTGCAAGCGCTACTATTAACTTCCGAATTTTGCCTGATGAAACTTCGGATGATGTTGTGGCACATATTGAAAAGGTTGTTAATGATGCGCGAGTAAAAATAAAAAAGACCGCATTTGGCAATGAAGCAACTGCTGTTAGCGATATTAACTCCGAAGGATTTAAACAAATTGAAAAAACAACCAAACAAATTTTCAAAAACACACTTGTTGCTCCTGCTCTGATGGTTGGAGCTACAGACGAAAAGCATTATACAAAAATTTCAAAAAATTTGTTCCGTTTTCTTCCTGTTATTGCTGATTCGGATGATTTGAAGCGAATCCACGGGTTGAATGAAAAAATTGCGATTGATAATTTTAAAGATATAATTAGATTTTACAGGCAATTGATGTTGAATAGTTGTAAATAAAATTCGCTTAAAAACCTCACCTAAATCCTCTCCAAAGGAGAGGACTTAAATGCCACAGCTCCCTTCTCCTTTGGAGAAGGCTTGGGGATGAGGTTCAACAATGAAATTTATAGAAACTGAATTCTTGTAATGAAATTGCATAGTTTCAAAAACGAAATAAAAAACAAGCACAGCACATGATCTCTGTATACAACATAAAACCAAAATTTCAGGCTTTATTAAAACCTGTTTTAGAAAAATTATATACAGCAGGTGTTACTGCTAATCAAATTACTATTGTTGCAATTGCTCTATCAATAGGGCTTGGTGTGGGTTTTTGGTTTCATCCGTATGGGCCACTCTTTTTGGTGCTTCCTACAGGATTGTTTTTTCGGATGGCACTTAATGCGTTGGATGGCATGATGGCACGCAATTATAATATGCAAAGTAAATCAGGTGAAGTACTCAACGAATTTGGTGATGTTGTTTCAGATATTTTTATTTATTTGTCGTTAATAAAATTAGGGGGTGTTGATTGGCGCTTTGTTGTTGGCTTTGCTGTGTTAGCAATTTTAAATGAATTTGCAGGTGTGCTTGCAAAAGTGATCGGTGGTGAACGAAGATACGATGGGCCCATGGGAAAAAGCGACAGAGCATTTTTAGTTGGATTGATCTGTTTAGCCTATTATTTTTACCCTTCAATCAGTTTGTGTATTAATTATATTTTTGCTGTGGCTATAGGCTTACTAATTGTTAGTACATTTAGTCGGTTAAAAAACTCGTTTCCAAAATAAAACTTTCACCACTAAGACACTTAGAACACTAAGAAACACTAAGAAGTTCTTTTGAGGCTTAGCGAACTTAGTGGTAAATTTTAAAAACAAAACATGCTATCACTCGAAAAATTTTTGCAAAACAACGACCTGTTTTTTGTAATCGGTCTGATTTTCGGAATACTTATTTTTGCTACGGTTTTGTTTTTTGTATGGGGGCTAATAAACCCTGAAGCAAAATTAAAAGAGGTGAAAGACCGCACCAAGTCTTGGTGGACAATGGCAACCATTTTTGTTTCGGTTACATTGATAAATCCAAAAATCTCTTACATCGGAATTGCTTTTCTTTCGTTTTTTGCTTTACGTGAAATGATTTCGATAAGTAAAAATGTTCGTGAATCGGATAGGGGTGCTTTAATTTTTTGTTACCTCGCTGTGCCCCTCCAATACTACTTTGCCTACCGTTGCTGGTATGGAGGTTTCCTGATATTTATTCCGGTATTTATGTTTTTATGGATTCCGTTTATGTTGGTTGTTCGTGGTGATGTAAGTAATATAACCCGCTCTATGTCAGTGCTTCCTACTCAATTAATGTTTTGTGTTTTTGGAATAAGCCACCTCGCTTATTTGCTTTCTCTCCCTGAAATAGAGGGTTTTCATGCAGGAGGCAAAGGCCTGGTATTGTTTCTTGTTTTTATAACAG
>JAHEYA010000472.1:1252-2422 GCA_023251855.1 Bacteroidota bacterium | reverse complement strand
ATGGGTGGTACTTCAGGACCTAATGCTGCTAAAACACGGATTTTTTCTTATCAAATAACACCTTGTACTTCTACTGCTACTGCAGGACTTACAATCGCTTTAGCAAGCGGTTCCAATAACCCAACATGTGCAGGTTCATCAGTTACATTTGCTGCAACACCAGCTAATGGCGGCACAACACCTGCTTACCAGTGGAAAGTGAATGGAAATAATGCGGGAACAAATTCTGCAAGTTTTACAACTTCTGCATTAACAAACGGACAAGTTGTTTCTTGTGTAATGACATCCAACCTTGCCGGAGTTCTTGGTAACCCTGCACAATCCAATACAATAGCAATGGTTGTTAATACTGCTGTTGCTCCTGCTGTTGCTATTGCCTTAACTTCGGGCTCAAATCCTTCTTGCACTGGCGCTTCAAAAACATTTACTGCAACTCCTACCAATGGTGGAACAACACCTGCATTTCAATGGAAAGTAAATGGTTTGAATACCGGAACAAATAGTGCAACCTATACTACAAGTACGTTAACATCAGGTAAAACAGTTACCTGTGAACTTTCTTCAAATTCAACATGCACAAGCCAAACAACAGCAACAAGTAACGGTATCACCATCAGTTATTCAACTGCAGTTACTCCTTCTGTGGCAATATCACTTACTTCAGGTACAAACCCGAGTGCAGCAGGTACTTCTGTAACTTTCACTGCTGTTGCCACTAATGGTGGTACTACTCCCTCCTACCAATGGAAAGTAGATGGTACCAATGATGGAACTGACGCTCCAACTTTCACAACCAGTTCATTAACCAATAACCAAGTAGTAACCTGTGTACTGGCTTCCAGTGTGCCTTGTGCGAGTTCATCAGCAGTTACCAGTAATGCAATCACTGTGTCCGTTACAGGTGTAATTGCTTATTGCGTTGGCGGAACAACAACCACAACGTATGAACACATCACTAATGTAGCTTCGGGAACGATCAACAACACAAGCGGAAGTTCGTCTTATACAAACTACAGCTCCATGTCGACCAATGTAGTAATCGGAAATCCGTTTACAATTGATGTTGCTATTGGTAACCCTTATACAACTGATCAACTGATGATTTGGTGCGATTGGAACAATAATGGTGTATTCACCGATTCAGGTGAGCATGTATTTACTTCTGCTGCA
>JAHEYA010000472.1:0-1242 GCA_023251855.1 Bacteroidota bacterium | reverse complement strand
GGTGTTGGTCCTTATAGCGCAAGTATTACTCCTCCAGCAGGTGCAACATTAGGCAATGTAAGAATGAGGCTCCGACTTACTGATTCAGGTTCAGGAGCAAATTTTACACCTTGCGGAAATTCATCTTACGGTGAAGTAGAAGATTATACTTTACATGTTGCATCCACCGGAAATTCGCTACTTTCAGGCATATCTACTGCAAATCCAATTTTAAAAGCCGAACTATTGGCTATTTATCCTAATCCAAGCAGTGGCTCATTTACTATAAAAGCTGTAAATGAAGGTGATTATTACATTGTAGATGCAGCAGGAAAATTAGTTCAATCATTTAAATTAAATGCAGAAAATAATTTCAGCATTTTTATAAACGAGCTAAGCATAGGCTTTTACATTGTTGCCGGACAAAATAAATTTGGTATCTCCAAACAAAAAATTGTGGTAACGAAATAGTTAAATAAAATAAATCAAACCTATGAAAAAAGATAACATCTGTTTTCTGCTTGCTATTGCAGCATTTCTGGTTATTGCAATTTTTGGTATTCAATGTGTGGTAGCGTAAGCCAAACACATCACCGCAAAAATTGCATAAAAGAAAATAATCATCAAAATTAAAAACCCTTGTAAAGAAAGTCCTTACAAGGGTTTTTTCTTAAAATAAATTTAATGAGATAAAATCTGAACCCGTCTATACGAAGCATTGTCGATAACAGTTTCAATATATGTAGTATTTCTCAAGAAAAATCAAATTGTATTTTTTTTCTTAATGAATTTTATATCTTTGGTAAAAACTCCCTAAAATGAAAAAACTCCTACTCATTTTTTCCTTGCTATTATTGATCTTTAGCACGAAAGCTTCAAATTATTATTGGGTAGGTGGTACCGGCAATTGGAGCGACCACACGCACCACTGGGCAACAACATCAGGTGGTTTGGTTTTTCATATTCAAATTCCTTCTCCGGCTGATAATGTTTTTTTTGATTTACATTCCTTCCCAACAGCCAATGATACGGTATTTGCCGATTCTACTTTCATCTATTGCAAAAATATGGATTGGACAGGTTCTTTAAATAATCCCGTATTTACGTATCCTGCGAATACCGTTACTTTAAAAATATATGGTTCTTTAACACTTTGCACCGGTCTTACATGGCATATGTCAAGTATTTATTTTGAATCGACCGCTTTAGGAAATACCATTAAAACCAATGGTTCCACCCTCCATTCAAATAATGCGTCTCTAA
>JAHEYA010000005.1:10791-19592 GCA_023251855.1 Bacteroidota bacterium | reverse complement strand
AAATGTAGCTTCCGTGTTATAGCTGGTGGTTAATTTTAACTTATCTCCAATTTTACCAACCACATTCAATTGAATTCTTTCGTTAAAATCGAATGTATTTACTTTACGGTTTCGCTCCGGGATAGCCGGATTGGCGGTTTTAGTGCCATTGTAAGCAAATATTAATTCGGCAGAACCATTGGGGCGGATATCAACCGTATTTCCACCAAATATCCGATCAAAAATTTCGCCTCCTACATTGAGTTTAGGAACGAGTGGTTTATTTTTACTTGTTTGCGATTCGGCATCTGAGCGGGCGTTCCAGTATTTTTTTACTTGTTTTTTAAACATGTAATTTTGGTACTCTTCATTATCCATGTATGTTGGTGGACGATAATTATCGCTTCCCATTTTTTGATTAATGTCATAATTGCCGGTTTTCGGGTCGTAATCTACACTTGTATTAACATTGGAGGGGTTATTAAGCATCATCCCTCCGGAGTTTGGGTAGTTTAGAGGGTCTCCGGTTGATTCATCTTTAAATTCGTAGGGAAGTTTTATGGAAGCCCCACCACCATTGGTAGCGGGTGTATCAACAGCAAGTGGTTGAATTATTTGATCATTTAAAGATTGCTCAAAATCAATTGTTGCAGCATGATTAAA
Source organism: Bacteroidota bacterium (assembly GCA_023251855.1). GTDB lineage: Bacteria > Bacteroidota > Bacteroidia > 2-12-FULL-35-15 > 2-12-FULL-35-15 > 2-12-FULL-35-15. The sequence continues at coordinate 18,950 of JAHEYA010000005.1, read as the reverse complement.
TGAACTCACCTTAGCATCAGAGCCTACTATCAATGATAGTGCCCCTGCTGAAAGCCCGCCTACAACTATGTATTTTGCAACTGAATTTGACATAATTCTTACCAATCAAGACCTGTCAGGTCCGTTAAGGCAATAAACAACCTTGCGTATTGCCGGTTGCCTACTGCTATTGATAAATTATTTTTAAACGTTTTAATGTTGCTTAATAGTGATATGTAAAATGTAAAATGGCAGATGTAAGATGGTTAAAAGTCAATCGCAAAGGCAAAATCCACATTTTCCATTTCACATCTTACATTTAACATAACACTAGTTGTAGTTTTCAAATCATGCATTAAATTTTTAGAGTTAAAACTATGATCGGATTGTTAATTTTAGAGATTTTTTAGTGCTGATTTGATAAGTTGCTCAACGGTTTGCCCGGTTCCTTCGGTTCTGATAATCTTTTCGAGGGCTTTGTCGGCTGCCGACTTATTAAACCCTAACATCACAAGGGCAGACAACGCTTCTTCCTTCAAAATATTGTTTGATGAAACGAAAAACTCGGTTGTTGCGTCCACCTTGCCCATTTTATCTCTAAGATCAACAATGATACGTTGTGCGGTTTTTTCTCCTATTCCTTTTACACTTTTAAGCAGTGCAACATTCCCTGTAATAATTGCATTTTGTATTTCGGCTGAACTCAGTGAAGACAGCATTAACAAAGCACTTGTTCCACCAACCCCTGACACTGAAACCAATTGACGGAACAGGTTACGTTCAGCCATATCAGCAAAACCAAAAAAACGGGGCATATCATCACGGATATACATTTGTTCAGTAAACAATTTACATCTTTCATTTTCACCAATTTTTGTAAAGGTGTTCAATGAAATTTGCATGATGTATCCCACACCCGCCACATCAATTACGGCATAGGTGGGTGTTTTTTCAACTAATTTTCCTTCAATGTGATTGATCATAAAACTATAAGTTTTGAACGAAAGCCCTTCAACCCTGACAGGGTTTAAAACCCTGTCAGGGGCTTACTTCCTTGATTGGGCATCCACTACTGCAATGGTAATCATATTCACAATTTCACGTACAGAGCTTCCTAATTGTAATATATGAACAGGTTTTTTCATACCAATTAAAATCGGTCCTATTGCTTCAGCACCACCAAGTTCCTGCATTAATTTATAAGCAATATTCCCTGAAGATAAGTTTGGAAATATAAGTGTATTTACTTTTTTATTTACCAGATCAGAGAATGGAAACTGTTCTTTTAATAATTCGTTGTTCAATGCAAAGTTTGCCTGCATCTCACCATCCACAATCATTCCCGGATAATTTTTATGAAGCATTTCTGTAGCTTCGCGCATTTTATTTGGAACTTCGCCATCAGTTGAACCAAAGTTAGAATACGACAATAAGGCAATACGTGGTACAATATTAAATTCCTTTACACTATTGGCGGTAAGCACAGTGATATCAACAAGATCCTGAGCAGAAGGGTTTACATTCATGGTAGTATCTGCAACAAAGAAAGGCCCTTGTTTGGTATTTAAAATATACATTCCGGCAACACGGTTAGTGCCCGCTTGTACACCAATAATTTGGAGTGCGGTGCTTATAGGGTCGCCATATTTACGGGTAAGTCCGGATATCATAGCATCTGCAGCACCTGTTTCTACCATCATTGCGCCAAAATGATTTCGCTCACGCATAATTTTACGAGCTTCGAATTGGGTGAAACCTCTGCGTTTGCGTTTGTTAAAGAAAATATCGCCAAAGAAAATTCTTCTTTCTTCTTCTTCTTTACTTCTGGGATCAACAATAGGAATATCGCCCAGATCGAGATTGTTTTCGGTAATTAATTTTCTAATTTTTTCGGTATCACCTAATAATATTGGTTTTGCTATGCCTTCATCAGCAACCTGTTGAGCCGCTTTTAAAATTTTATAATGGTCGGCCTCAGCAAATACAACACGTTTCGGATTTTGTTTTGCTTTGTTGGTAATGTTTCTGATCAGTTTATTATCAAGGCCCAAGCGGCTAATCAGCTCTTGTTTATAAGCATCCCAGTCGGTTATTTTACGTTGCGCCACACCTGATTCCATTGCTGCTTTAGCAACAGCCGGAGCAACGGTATATATCAACCTGGAATCGATTGGTTTAGGAATAATATATTCCGGACCAAAAGAAATATTTTTTGAGTCGTATGCTAAATTAACAGCATCGGGGACCGGTTCCTTTGCAAGGCTAGCAATAGCATATACTGCTGCCAATTTCATTGCTTCATTGATCTGTGTTGCTCTCACATCCAATGCTCCGCGAAAAATAAACGGAAAACCAAGAACATTATTCACTTGGTTAGGATGGTCGCTACGACCTGTAGCCATTATGATATCAGTACGTGCAGCCATTGCATCAGTATATGGAATTTCAGGGTCGGGATTTGCCAACGCAAATACAATTGGGCGTTTAGCCATTGATTGTATCATTTTTTGAGTTACCACATTTCCTTTTGAAAGACCAACAAACACATCAGCATCCTTCATTGCTTCTTCTAAGGTTTTTACCTTTTTATTTGTGGTTGCAAAAAAACGTTTTTGTTCATCTATATCAGTACGGTCAATGCTTAATACCCCTTTGCTATCAAGCATTATAATGTTTTCTTTTTTTGCTCCAACAGCCATATAGAGCTTAGTACATGATATGGCGGATGCTCCGGCACCATTCACAACTATTTTTACTTTATCAATTCTTTTTTTTGCTATTTCACAAGCGTTCAACAACGCTGCAGAAGAGATGATGGCGGTACCGTGCTGATCATCGTGCATTAATGGAATATTCAATTCCTCTTTTAATCTTCGTTCAATTTCAAAACATTCGGGAGCTTTAATATCTTCTAAATTTATTCCTCCAAATGTTGGTGCTATTGCTTTAACCGTGTTAACAAAAAGATCAATATCGGTAGCATCTACCTCAATATCAAACACATCAATATCCGCAAATATTTTAAACAACAAGCCTTTACCCTCCATCACCGGCTTTGATGCTAAGGCACCAATATTGCCAAGCCCAAGTACTGCTGTTCCATTTGAAATTACAGCTACTAAATTACCTTTCGCGGTGTATTTGTAAGCATCTTCCGGATTTCTTTCAATTTCCAAACAAGGCTCTGCAACTCCGGGAGAATAAGCCAATGACAAATCGCGCTGTGAGCTATGTGGTTTGGTAGGCACTACTTCAATCTTCCCCGGCCTGCCTTGAGAGTGATAATCTAATGCTTCTTGCTTTCTGAATTTGGTCATCTCTTTGAAAAATTTTGAATTGCGAATATAGTGAACTTCCTACGAATTACGAACAAAAAACGAATTACGAATCCGGGCTTGTTATGTCTGCTAATTATTTTTTACATTTAGCATCAAATGAAACCAAAATTAGTTGTATTTACAGGTGCCGGAATAAGCGCAGAAAGTGGCATTAAGACCTTTCGGGATAGTGATGGATTGTGGGAGGAGTACAATATCATTGATGTTGCAACACCCCAAGCGTGGGAAAAAGACAAGGCTTTGGTTTTGGATTTTTATAATAAGAGGCGAAAGCAAGTGATAGAAGCTAAACCTAACAAAGCTCACCAAGCGTTGGTTGCTTTACAAAAAAAATATGATGTGCACATTATCACACAAAACATTGATGATCTGCATGAAAGAGCCGGCTCAAAAAAGGTTCTTCATTTACATGGCGAAATAATGAAAAGTCGCAGCTCAACTGACCCTTCGCTTATTTATAAGATTAAAGGGAGTGAACTAAAGATTGGCGATAGGTGTGAACGCGGCTCACAGCTTCGCCCTCACATTGTATGGTTTGGAGAAATGGTTCCTGAAATGGAAAAGGCGTATACAATTGCTGAAAAAGCCGAGATCTTTATGGTGGTTGGAACTTCAATGGTAGTATATCCGGCAGCAGGGTTGATCAATTATGTTCAACGAAATATTCCTAAATATTTAATTGATCCTAGCGATGTGACTGTAGGCGGGATAACTAATTTAACAGTTATTAAAGAAAAAGCAGGGATTGGTTTGCCGAAATTAGTGGAAGAATTATTGGCACTTTAGTTTTACTGCTCTTTAAACCACCCGCTATACATAATGTAATTATTGGCGATACGATTTATTTCGTTGTTGATTAATTCGGGATTGATGTCTTTCACTTTTTTAGCAGGCACACCAGCATAAATAACACCCGCCGGAACCTTTGTATTTTCAAGCACTACAGCTCCGGCTGCAATAATTGTATTGCTACCAATTTCGCAATTATCCATAATGATGGCACCCATTCCCACTAATACATTATCGTGAATAATGCAGCCATGTACCAAAGCGTTGTGACCGATAGAAACATTATCGCCAATTACTACTTTGCTTCCTGCTTGTCCGGCAGGCAAGTTTTCAAAAGCGCAATGAATAATTGCACCATCCTGAATGTTTACTTTGTTTCCTATTCGGATTGAATTTACATCCCCACGAACTACTGCATTAAACCAGATGCTGCATTGGTGACCAATAACTACATCGCCTACAATGGTTGAGTTTTCCGCTAAATAGCAGTCTGTACCGAATTGAGGGTGAATGCCTTTAACAGGTTTTATTAGTGCCATTTTTACTATATTTAAGTTTGAAAGTTAGAAAGTTGAAAGTTTGTTAGTCTGCACTGTTTTTGGTTTTGCTTTGCTTTCACCAAGATATCTCTTTAGAAATTGCAACAATTTTTTTTGCAACTTCCTTCACATTCATCGTTTCAAAACAGCAATTGACAACAGTTTCCGGTACACGTTTGTTTTTTCCATAATCATACGTTTTATCATAATACTTCAAACATATTCCAAATGCAGTTTTTGTATCTCCGCTGTCAATGGCACTTACAGCCACTTTGGTGTTTAGTCCACCAAGCCGTTTGGTGATTCGTTTAATTGCTTCTTTTAAATCTTCAGGATTATATTTTCCGTATGTTTCTGTTAAATAGTGTAGGCGAACTTCAAAAGGAATATCCAAAAAAACAGTTTTAGCACTCCTCATTTTTTCAAACAAAACTTTTGGAATAGCTCTGGTACCAATCATATTGCTTTCATCTTCGAGCCAAACAATTTTATTTTTATCTGTTTTATAAAGTTCGAAAAATAGTTCATTCTCAAACATTTCCTGTGTAGGTGGTGGTGTTTCTCCAAGGGCGCCAAAGGATGAGCCTTTATGATGTGCCAGCTTTTCGAGGTCAATTATTTGTTCTGCAGAATTGCTAAGCTCCTTTAAAATCAATGTTTTTGCCGAGCCTGTTCTGCCTCCTAAAATCAGTATTTTTCGATCTTGAGCAAAATTTTCAGCTGTTGTTCTTCTAAATGCTTTATATCCACCACGAAGTAAATAAACTTTAAAGCCATACAATTCAAGTAGCCATGCAACACTTGCGCTACGCATTCCTCCGCGCCAGCAATGAATCAAAAAAGAATTTCCACCACTAATGGTTTTAGCATCAGTTATCAGTTCTTTCAGTTTTGGCGCAAAAAAAGCTAAGCCTTTGTTAACAGCTGATTCGCGACTTACTTGTTTATAAGCCGTTCCAACTATTGCACGTTCTTCATTTGTAAATAAGGGGAGACTATATGCACCGGGTATATGCCCGTATTCATATTCCCCCGGACTACGGACATCAAGTATTGGATACTGTTTAGAGAGTTCTATAAATTCTTGTATGTTGATTGAGGAAGGCAAATGAATCCGTTTAAATTTTTATCACTTTACTTCCTGCATTAATTTTTTGACAAGTGGGGAAATTAAGATCATCACAACACCTGCAATTAGGGCATAGATAGCAAGTTGTTTATAGCCATCTGCATAAATAATTAATTTTTCAAGATTGGTAGAATTTTCAGAAGCGGTTGCAATATTTGCACCTAAAATACCTGCAAAATATTGACCATAAGCACTTGCCAAAAACCACATCCCCATAATAACTGCTTGTAATTTTTGTGGTGAAAGTTTTGTCATTACCGACATGCCAATAGGTGATAAGCAGAGCTCTCCAAACGTTATTATAAACCAGCCGAAAGTGAAAAAATTCAGAGATGTTTTTCCATCTGCATCAGCAAAAAACTGGGTGTAATAAAAAATATAAAACCCCCCGGCAAGAAACAAAAATCCTAAGCCGAATTTAACGATGGTATTGGGTTCTATTTTCTTTTTGCTCATCCACAACCAAACAATACCAACTAATGCAGCAAATACAATTACAAAAAATGAATTGGAAGAATTGTTCACACCGGTAGGATCAAGCTTAACTCCCAAAAGGGTTTCATGTAAGTTGTTGGCAGCAAATAAATTCAATGACCCACCACTTTGTTCAAAAAATGCCCAGAAAAATATTGAAAAAATTATAAATACAAGGGCTGCTAAAAGTTTTTTGTTTTCTGAGAAAGAATAATTTTTCATTTCATAAAACAAGTATATCAATGCGCAAGGGCCGATAGTATACATAAAAATATCCGTGTATTCAGTATGCGAAACCATGGTCATTATGATGGGCAAAACAATCAAAGAACCGGCATAAGTGGCATATTCATATCGTTTTCTTTTATTCTCTTTTATATCTGCCAAAGGAGAAAGCCCTATTTCACCCAAACTTTTTTGTGTTCTGGTAAATGTTAATAAACTAATGATCATAACCAATGCGGCAAAACCAAAAGCAACATTCCACCGGAGCTCTTCGGGAACCAACGACTCAAACATGGCACCATTAGCAACTGCAATACAAATGTACCCACCGATGAGTGCTCCAAGATTTACCCCTGCATAAAACAATGAAAACCCTGCATCTCTTCTATTATCATCGTCTTTGTAAAGCTTTCCAACGATTGTTGAGATATTTGGTTTAAAAAATCCGGTACCGATTATATTAAAACTGATACCAAAGAAAAAAAACTGCTTTGGGTCAATTGCCAAAATAATACTCCCAACAATCATCAATAAACCGCCCCAAAAAAGCGATTTTCGATAACCCAATATTTTATCTGCGAACAAACCGCCAATAAATGTGAAGGCGTATACAAAAGCTTGTGTGGCGCCATATTGAAGGTTGGCAACATCGTCTTTCATCATTAATTGGCGCACCATAAAAGTAACCAGCATGCCCCGCATACCATAGAAACAAAATCGTTCCCACATCTCAGAAAAAAATAAATACCAAAGTTGTTTTGGATATTTTCCTTTAAAATTTTGGATTTGGTCTAATGTTAGTGGATTTCCCATTGTTATAATTTTTGACGCTACTCTATTTTTAAGATTGATTTTTATTCGAATTGTTTACTCCGACTCCACTTTTACCATTTTAGCAATTTCAATTGCACGTTTTTTTATTGCTTCCACATTGCTTCCTACTTTATCGTACGTTAATGCCACAGCCATTCTGCGATAGGGCCGGGTAACAGGTTTTCCGAAGATCCGAAGGTCGCTTAATTTATTATTCATTGCATTTTCTAATCCAGTAAATGTTGGATGTACTCCTTCCTTATCAGCTAAAATTACTGCACTGGCACCTACTCGCTCCAACGTAATTTCTGGTATTGGCAAACCCAGAACAGCACGTGCATGTAATTCAAATTCAGAAAAGTTTTGTGTGCCTGCAAGTGTTACCATTCCAGTATCGTGCGGACGAGGAGATAATTCAGAAAAATAAACACCATCGTCTGCAAGAAAAAATTCAACTCCCCAAATGCCCTCTCCGGTAAGTGCTTTGGTAACTTTATCTGCCATTACTTGCGCCTCTTTTAAATATTCGGAATTTATTTCTGCCGGTTGCCAACTCTCCTGATAATCGCCTCGTTCCTGACGATGGCCTATTGGCGGACAAAACAGTGTTGCTCCATTTTTTTGTGTAACCGTTAACAATGTAATTTCAGAATTAAATTTTACAAATGCTTCTGCTATTACTTCGGTATAATCTCCACGTTTGCCTGCCTGTGCATAGTTCCAGGCTTTTTCAATGTCGGCCTCAGTTTTTATAACACTTTGTCCTTTACCTGACGAACTCATCAAAGGCTTAATAACACAGGGAATACCCACTGTTTTAACAGCTGTAATCAATTCATCCAAACTATTTGCATATTGGTAATTTGCAGTTTT
>JAHEYA010000005.1:0-10781 GCA_023251855.1 Bacteroidota bacterium | reverse complement strand
AGTTTTTAAGCCCAATTCTTTTGCTGCCAAATCGCGGATTGCTTTACGATTCATTGTAAAATTAGCTGCTCTCGCACTTGGAACAACCTGTATTCCCTGTTTTTCATAATCATAAAATCGCTCTGTGCGGATGGCTTCAATTTCAGGAACAATAATATCCGGTTTGTGTTTAGCAACAATTCTATCCAACTCATTTCCGTCCAACATATTTATTACTTCGCGCTCATCAGCAACTTGTTGAGCTGGTGCATCATTATATGAGTCAACAGCTACAACATATTGTCCCAACCGTTTTATTGCAATCACAAATTCTTTTCCGAGTTCACCGGAACCTAACAGCATTATTTTTTTCATGTTTTATTCAAATATAAACTATCACAAATTAAGGCAAAATTTCTATACTTTTACACAATAAATTTTAACAATTAACATTTCAAAAATGTACGGAAATTTTCAGGATCATCTTCAGCAGGAGCTTAAAAACATAGAATCGTCAGGGCTTTTCAAGCGTGAGCGTATTATCACTTCACAACAAGGAGCTGTTGTAAAAGTAAATGGGAAAGAGGTAATTATTTTTTGTTCCAATAATTATTTAGGCCTTTCATCACATCCGCAAATAATTGAAACGGCTCATAAAACTCTTGATACCAGAGGATATGGAATGAGCAGTGTGCGTTTTATTTGTGGCACTCAGGATATTCACAAAACACTTGAAGGAAAAATCGCGAAGTTTTTGGGACAAGAAGACACCATTTTGTATGCCGCTTGCTTTGATGCCAATGGCGGTGTGTTTGAGTCATTGTTTGGCGAAGAGGATGCAATTATTTCTGATGAATTAAATCATGCTTCAATTATTGATGGTGTTCGTTTATCTAAAGCAGAACGGTATCGTTACAAAAATTGTAATATGGAAGATTTGGAAATACAGCTGAAGACATCTCAAAACAAGCGTTTTAGGGTTGTTGTCACTGATGGTGTTTTTTCGATGGATGGATTTGTAGCTCCGCTTGATAAGATCTGTGACCTTGCCGAAAAATACAATGCGCTCGTGATGGTTGATGAAAGCCATGCTACCGGCTTTATTGGTAAAACCGGCCGGGGTACTGTTGAATTAAAAAATGTAATGCACCGTATAGATATAATTACAGGGACTCTTGGAAAAGCATTGGGTGGTGCTATGGGAGGCTTTACCACCGGGAAAAAAGAAATTATAGAAATGTTGCGGCAGCGCTCTCGCCCCTATTTATTCAGCAATTCTTTGGCCCCCTCTATTGTAGGCGCATCAATTGCTTTACTTGATATGTTAAGTGAAACAACTGCATTACGAGATAAATTAGAACAAAATATCAACCACTTTAAATCAGGAATTAAAAAAGTAGGATTAGAAATTAAAGATGGCGATTCCGCAATTGTTCCGGTGATGTTATACGATGCAAAACTTGCTCAGGATTTTGCAAACAAATTATTGGAAGAAGGAATTTATGTTACCGGATTTTTCTACCCGGTGGTGGCCAAAGGACAGGCCCGTATACGGGTACAGCTTTCAGCAGCGCACGAAAAAGAACATATTGATAAAGCACTTATGGCTTTTGAAAAGGTAGGAAAAGAATTGGGGGTTATAAAATAACCCCCAATCCACAAATCAAATGTGATTTTTGAATTTTAGTATACAACTATTTTTCTAACAATTTCGTTCTTAGAATTACTCAAGCGGATCAAATAATTTCCTTTTCCATATTTACTAATATCTATTTGTTTCGAATACTGGCCTATAAAATCAGGTAACACTTCGTGGTAAACTGATTCACCTAAAACATTTTGCACTTCCAGATTATAGTCTTGTTTCAGTGAAGCATTAAAGGAAACATTAAAATTGCCATCGTTTGGATTTGGATATGCGCTAAAAAGAAATTCATTGGTTGCATTATCCGTTATGCCCAAACTGGTAATGTTTGTGGGTGCGGATGTACAGGTTCCTACTTTAACTGTATAGCTTCCGGTTTGTGTAACTGTGTATGTTTGGTTGGTAGCTCCGGCAATAATAACAGTATTCTTGTACCATTGGTTACCCGATGTGGCACTTGACGTTAAAACCATTCCACTTTGCGTAATTGTGGGCGTGGCAGTTACAGTATACGTTATTGTAGTGCTTGTTGCGGGGGTTCCGCAGGTTGAAGTGATGGTACAAGTTACGGTATTAGTATTAGCCAGTGTTGTTGTTGTATACGTTGGGCTATTGGTTCCAACATTGGTAGTGCCCACTTTCCACTGGTAAGTTGGTGAAGTAGCATTGGTTGCTGTGGCCGTGAATGTTACAGAAGTACCTGCACAAATTGTGGTGGTAGTTGGGTTAGCAACTACAGCAACAGATTGATTTACGCTGGTAATTGTGCCGTTGTAATTACAATTAAGTGTAACACCGCAGGTAAATTTTTCTAGGAAGTTTCTCATTAAAGTAGCTAAAGTATCCACATATGCAACATTGGTAAGCACATGGTCTTGTCCATACAATGGTTTAAAACAATGGGTTGTTCCTGTTGAATTACATTTTGTATTAATGGTTGAACTGCCATCAACATGAAAAAAGCCACCAAAGTTTCCGCTGCCATAGGGTACCGTTCCGTCAACCGTTCCATGAGCTAAAAAACAAGGAATATCATTGGATTGAATCCAACTCAGATCACGAATACCACCCGAAACTTCTAAAATTGCTTTTACTGATGAGGAGACAGTAAGACTGTTGCTTGTTCCTTCAACACTGGTTGACTCGGTACCAGGTTGTCCACCACAAGCCATATTCATTTCACCGGATGTGTTTTGATAAGCAAGGTGCAAAGCCATTATAGCCCCTGCAGAGGCTCCTGAGAAGAAAATCATATTAGGATTGGTTTTATAGGGATTGCCTCCGTTCAGTGCTTTATTTCGCATAAAACGAACAGATGCTCTGGCATCATGTAAGCCACGCATAATCGCTGAATTAAAGCCATACTGTGCTGGTGCGCCTGATGTAGGAAAACCTAAACGATAATTGATACTGGCTACAACATACCCCAATTGGGCTAAACCAACACAAAGTTGTGCATAACTTGGGTCTGCTTTATCGCCTTGAACAAATCCACCACCATGGGCAAAAATTACCAGCGCTCTATTGGTGCCTGTATCACAGGCCGGTTGATACACGTCTAATTTTAAAGAAAAGGCAGCACCGTTTTGATCCGTGTTGCTTCCATAAACAACATCTGAAGTAACAGTAGGGTTTCCGGGGAAAATTCTGTCGTGGTAACGGTTACCTGTACATTGGGCATTCAACTGTGTTGAAAACGCACTCAACACTAATAGCACAGGAAATAGAGCAGTAAAATTTTTCATGGGTTAAAGTTTTAGTTAAAATTTTATCACAATTGTAATAACGCTAATTCAAAAGAGAAATATCGAATCGTAATAACGCTCAACAGAGGAATAAAGTAAAGAAAAAAAAATGAAATTGTCAAATAATACTAAAACAAAAATTAATGACTTTAAAAAGTTGGGCTTAATTTTTTTCTTTGGAGATCAGACTTATGGTGGACTTCTGTTTGTGGTGCTTTTTAAAAACGTTCTCCCTCTTGCTTTTTAAATGTGGTTGATTTATGGTGCACATCTATTGCAACAAGCATTGCTATAAATCCCCAAAAGGGAACGGATGCCTTGTCGGTATCTAAAAAATTATTTAAGGCTCCATGAACAATATAGGTTACAAAGCCCAAAAGTGTTATTAAAACAATTTTTTTTGTTTCATTATCTTCAGTAGTATAATACAATCTGAATCCTGTAAAGAGTGTACTAATTACAATTGCAAGAAAAGTAAGAGCTCCCAATATACCTGATTCGCACAATGGCCCGATATATTCGCTATGCGCATTTCCTCTGTCGCCCATATTGGTGCTGATAATTGTTTTTTCATGAGAATGCTGAAATGGGGCATATTCAAAACTGTACGTTCCCGGTCCCCAACCAAAAACTGGGCGTTGTTCAAACATTCGAAAAGCTGCGTTCCAGCGATTCAGCCTCTCCAGATTAGAGGCGTCTGTTGAAATATTGGAAATAGATTCAATATGTTTATCAAAGTCTTCGGATGCATCTTGTCTGTTTTTTTCCAACTTCATTACTATCTCGGTTTGGTAAGTTATTAAAACTGTGGCCAAGGCTAAAGAGGTGAACAAAATAGTGCGAAATTTAATGCGGAACAACAATAGGATGTAAACTAATAAAGCCACTACAAGGCTGAGCCAGGCTGCACGAGTGTATGAAAAAATTAACGCTATACTATAAATAACGAAAACTAAAAATGCAGCTGTTTTAATACTTGTGGAATATTTTTTATTCAAAATAAAAAACAGTAAAGCCGGAAAAAACATTGCGATCATGGCTCCATAAACAGTATGGTCGTTATAAAAAGGAGCCATCACATAATTTGCCGGTTCCTCTGCAAATCCTAGTAAAGAGTGAACATACAAGGTATAAAAAATAACAAGTGTAAATGCGATGATATACAGCCAGTAAAATTTTTTAATATTCGAATACTCTTTAAATAATTCGGTGGCAATAAAATAAAAAGTAATTACAAACCATAAACGTGAAATTAAAAACTTAAAGGATACTATAGGGATTTCGCTGGTGATAGATGTAATAAATATCCAAATCAGGTTAATAATAATTGCTATTGAAACGGGATGCTTCATCACTTGGGCATTCAACGTGTTTTTATGCAATTGTTTCAGTATAAAAATAATCATGATGCCAAAAATTATTGGCTCGGTGGGTAAGCTAAGCCCTAAGCCCCCTTCCAGATGCTGCAGGTTTATAGCTAAAGGGGTAAGAAAAACAACAACTAAAATAAGTTTATCTAATGAAAAAAGGGCAAGTAGCACAATCAATAAAACGGCAGGAAGTAAATTGAAATAATAAAATTCGAAATAGGTAAATACTGCATTCAAAAGAATAAATGCTATGCTTAAGGCATATACCCACTTAATATATTTTTGCTGTAGCTCCGGCAATTGTTGATTTTTTAAAACTAAAACCTTAGAGGTTGTTTACAATTTCTTTTTCCCCGAACCAATCATTAAGATCAGAAACAAAAATAAGTTGGAAGAAGCTGCTGAAGCAAGCGCTATGAGCCAGCGGATAGGATATGATTTTTTATCGGCCGGAAATGGTTTACTTACCACATTTGTATAAGTTAGATCCTTGTATAGATCGCTCACGGTTTTATCATACTCTAATTTGGTAGCATTATAACTATCTAATATCACATTAAATGTTTGTTGTAATTGATAGTATACTCCGCCTTTTTCTTCCAGGTTGCGCTTCAACACATCTATGTCTTTAACATTTTTACCTGAGCTCAATGCTTGTAAATAGCCTCTGGTAACTTCTTTCACCTGAGTTTCATAATCTAATAATTGATATTTTACTCTCAATTCCTGCAATGCAGTGGTGATTGAATCAACTTGTCTTTTTTTCACCTGAAGCTGGTCATGAATAATTATCACCAACTCTTTTGTTTTTTCACGTTGAAGATTCCTAGCTTTAAGATTCAGAGAATTAATAATCTCCGTTACCATTTCACATGCCAATTTGGGATCGGTATCAAACACTACAATTTCAATGGAATTAAATTGGGTTCGTTTTACCTCCACATTTGACTGGTACCTATTTATTAAATCGGAAAAACCTGATTTTGCAGCTGTATCTATATTATAATGGGCTGTCAGTTTAAATTTATCGATTACCGTTTTTCGTATATCTGACGACTCGGAAAGTTGCAATAGCTGCTCTGATGGCGTTTCGGAGCTATATGGAATAATGTTAGACGGGTAAACAATAGCAAAGGATTTATAATGCGGATGAATAAAAAACTCACTTGAAAAAACAAGGGCAAGCAAAATAGATGCAACAGTAATCACTATAAAATGAGTTTTCCATTTCATTATTAGTGTAATAAAATAAGAGTTGCTTTCTGAATATTCGTCCATTACATTAGTTATTTTTAGTGGCTGCATGTACAGCATTAATTTAGAAAATTTCGTAGTACGAAAATCTAAAATTCATGTGTCTTTAAGATCGATCTGTTTCGTGTTTTCTATCAATAAAATTGCGATAACTGCTAATAGCAGCGAAGCTAACGTTGAAACAACAACAATTACCCATCGTACGGGGTACGATTTTTTTTCGGCTGGAAAAGCATTGCTTACCACAAACTTTTGAGGAAGTATTTGCTCAACGTCTGCTTTTGTTTCTTCATATTTGGTTTTTAATAAATTGAGTTGTTTTCGTTGAAATTCCAAATTGTCACGCAGCGATACATATACACTACCATAGTTTGCAATAAGTTTTAATTTTTCTTCAAGAGCCTTTACTGCACGCTGATCGCCTTTTGAGATGGCAATAGCATATTGTTCGGTGGTTACTTCTGATTGCGATTCATAATCGTACAAACCATAACTGTTGATTATTTTTATGGAATCGGTCATTCGTTTTACATCGGCAACTTTATCGAAATATTCTTTTTTCACAATTTTTAAAGCCTGTGTTGCACGTTCCCGTTGCATGCGAATTTTAGTAGAATCATGTAAGGCAGAAATGTCGTTGGCAATAAGAGCAGCAGTATCTGCATTATTATCCAGTACTTCAATTTTTACGGACATGTATTCTGTTCGTTTAAAAGTAATATTGCTTTGGAACTCATCATACAACTTGGTGCGCTTAAACTTGTCGGAAGGGCTGATACCATAATGTCTCAGTAAATTATATTTTTCACAGATCTTAGTTCTTATTTCATCCGAATTTAATATCTGAAGCATTTGTTCAGCTTCATCTTCTCCACCAAACTCAAGCACATCCTCCTGCTTAAAACTGTTATCGCTTAAAAGAGCTTTTGAAATAGAACTGGTAGTTGCCGGAAATAGAATTACAATTGATTTATATTTTTCGCGAATCATTAGCGCAATAATGCTTGAGATCACAATAGCGGCAATACCAATAATTGCAATTGGTTTACGCCATTTATAGATAAGTTGTAACAGATTTAGTGAGTTAAATTCGTCTGTTTCCTGAGCTTTATTATTCATTTTTTATTATCTAAAATTCCCTTGGGGCAACAAAAATAGAAAAAATTGGCAATTGGCAATAAAAAACAGTTGGCAAATGACAATTAAAAAGTTGGCAATTAAAAATAGTTGGCAGTTGGCAAAAACAATAGTTGGCAATCGCTTAAATAGAATAGAGTCCTGGTTGATTTAATTGCAAACTATTTTTTTACCCCTGTTTAATAGTGCGTAAAATTGATTTGATATTTATCATCCCTGAAACTATTGCCCATAATCCACAAGTTAGTGTCATCAGCACAAAGCTTACTATCCAGTTTAACTGAAGTAGTTTAGAGCCATAGTTTATTGCAAAAACTCCAACTGCAAAAACGATAAAGGTGTTGATCAGTTTATAGTTGATCCTGAATTTAAAAATACGTTGAGCAATTATTACCTGAATAATTGCAGTAAGATACTGGGTGATCATACTTGAAATTGCCGAGCCAAAAGCTTCAAGCTGCCTAACAAGTATAAGGTTCAATGTTATATTAAGCACCATACCAAAAGCTGCCATAATATTAAGTTGTTTCATATTGCCATTTGCAGTAAGCAGTGTTCCAAAAATATAAGTGGTAGCAACAGCAATAAAGCTCAACATCAGCAAACTGAATATTTTTGCCGATTCATTAACATGAGCTGGGTATAGCAAACCCATTAATTCTTTACTGTAAAAAACACAACTGATTCCGATAATAATAGCAGCTGTAAGCAACAATGTACTTATTAATTTTACCAGCGGTTCTACCGACTCCTTATGCTTCAACATTCTTGAAAATATAGGCAATAGCTGACCTGCTGTTAAAAAAGCAATCATATTAACAGCATCGAGCAATCGAAATGCCTGAGCATAAATTCCCGATTGCACATCTCCAACACCCTGTGGTAAAAGGCGTTCTATCATAACTGTATCAATACGATTATAAAACGACATTAACAAAGTAAGTATAGCAAAAGGTAAACTCTTTTTTAATATCATCAACGAAAACACCCAATTCCATTGCAGTTTAAACGAATGTGTTTTGTTCAAAATAATAATAAATGCAGTAATTGCACTTACTAAATAAGCAAATGTTTGAGCATATACAAAGTACATAATGCCATTGCCATCAGGGTTTTTGAGTACTCCTGTTTTAAGCATTATTATACATAAAAATATTAAGATGGTTCGGTCGAGTATGGATACAATTGCATCCGTTTTAAATAAATGCAACCCCGCCAGATTTGAACGCAGGTAATTAATAAAAAACAACAAAAACATGTTGAAACCCTGAACCAGCAACAGTTTCATTAATCGCGTATCGTAACCGATTGCTAAACCAATTATTGCCACTGCAATAATATAGCCTATTGCAAGTATTATTTTTAGTGTAAACAACCCCGAAAAATGTTTGGTAAGAAGGTGATTGTTTTGAGCAATATTTTTATTGTTGAAATTGGTGATTCCAAAATCAAGAATAATAGTAAGAATAAAAGAAAAATTAAAAATAGCGAAATAAATGCCATAGCTGGCAGCACCTACTTCGTTTTGAACTGCCCTATCAAAGCCCAAAATAAAAATGGACTTTATGAACAAATTCATAATGAGTAAAAAAGCAAGATTGGCAACAAATTTTTTTTGCATCAGCTAGTGATAACGAATAAAAAAAACGAATTTACGAATCTGTTTGCTACCAATAACCAAATCTAAGTAATTTGTGAAACAAGCTATGGATAGGAGGATTGGCAAATTCGTTAACTACAAATAAAAATAAAATTTTGTGTTTTGTGGCTCGAAACGTCAAATGCCACCATCTTATTATCCCGAACTGTAAAAGTAGTATAGCCCAGTTGGTGGAACAAATCAAAACATTTTTTACGATTCTCATTCTCCCAAAGCTCAGCATATACAATAGGCTTGTGTTTTGCCAACAACTTTTTTGCTCCGTCCAAAACAAAATATTCAAAATTTTCGACATCAATTTTTATAGCACTTATTGGTTGCTTAAGATTCGTTAGTATTTCCATAGTATCCAGCATTTTCAATGGAACTTTAAACCGTTCTCCCTGATTATTTTCCGGAATAGAATCATGCACCGCATGGCTCAAACCATGCATCCGAACTGCATTAATAACAGGCATCACCATTTCTATTTCTCCTTCAGAATTACCCAATGCGATTTCAAATAGTATAACGTTTTTAAGTTTAAAATAATTTACAATTCGTTTGAAAGCACTAATATTATTAGGCATTGGCTCAAAACTATAAACAGTACCGTTTTTTATTGCTCGAGCCAAATGAACTGTCATCACTCCTATATTGGCCCCAATATCAAGCACAGCGGTGTTTTTCGGAATAAGACTTAGAAACCGAAAAAAATCTTTTTCGTTTTTATCTCGTTTAAGTGTATGTATTTTAAACCAGGAAAAAACAAACAAGTAGTTTTTAAACCCTAGCAATTTATGAAGTATGTATTTAGTTGCCGTTTTCATTGACATGGCAAAAGTATTATTTTTATTTGTACTCCCTCTGTTTCTTCATAGAAAGAGCTTGGACTGGGGTCAAAAAGAAAATCCGTAATTTCGCAAACAACTAAAAAAGAAACACTTGGAAATAGTTGTAAATACACGTTTACTGCTAAAAAACAAATTGGAAGGCATTGGTTGGTTCACTTACGAAACTCTCAAACGCATTACTACCAGTCATCCGGAGCATCATTTTATTTTTTTATTCGATCGTGATTTTGATGAAGAATTTATTTTTTCGGATAATGTTACTCCGCTTATCCTTTCGCCACAGGCCCGTCACCCGTTTTTATTTTATTGGTGGTTTGAATTTTCGGTTGCTGATTTTTTAAATAAATTTAAGCCCGACCTTTTTATTTCGCCTGATGGATACCTATCACTCAATGCTGATGTAAAGCAGTTGGCAGTAATTCACGATCTTAATTTTAAACATTATCCGAAGGATCTGCCTTTTTTAGTTCGTTATTATTACAACTACTTTTTTCCGAAGTTTGCAAGTAAAGCAACACGAATAGCAACTGTTTCGGAGTTTTCTAAAAACGATATTATAAAACAATATAAGATCGACCCAAACAAAATAGATGTAGTATATAATGGTTGTAATACCTTATATCAGCCTATTAGTGAAGCTATACAACAACAAACAAAGCAAAAATTTTCTAAAAATTGCGACTATTTTTTATTTGTGGGAGCATTACATCCTCGTAAAAACATTTCGCGTTTGCTCAACGCATTTGATCAATTTAAAAGCATGCAGTCAAACGAAATGAAAATGTTGATTGTGGGTGAAAAGTATTACTGGACAAGCGAATTAAAGCATACGTATCTGAATATGAAGTATAAAGATGACGTAATTTTTATGGGACGCTTGTTGCCCGAAGAGCTTAAAAATGTTTTTGGTGCTGCCTTTGCATTAACCTATGTTCCTTATTTTGAAGGTTTCGGAATACCCATATTGGAAGCTATGAATTGTGATACCCCAGTAATTACAAGCAACGTTACATCTATGCCGGAAATAGCTCAGGACGGAGCTTTGCTGGTCGACCCATTTTCAGTTGATTCCATTGCCAATGCTATGTTATACCTTTATAAAGACCCCGCCATGCGGGCTACATTAATAGCAAAAGGCCAAAAACGCAAACTGGATTT
>JAHEYA010000509.1 GCA_023251855.1 Bacteroidota bacterium | reverse complement strand
ATTAATGAAAAAATATCAAAATTTAAGGAGAATTACATGTCAAGAAAAGGACAAGCACCCAAACGAGACGTATTACCTGATCCAATTTATAATTCAAAAGTTATTACTAAGCTAATAAATAATATTATGTTGGATGGTAAAAAAAGTATTGCTCAAAAAATTCTTTATGATGCGTTTGAAATTATTCAAAAAGAAACCGAACAAAATCCAAAAGATATTTTTGATAAGGCTCTTAAAAACATTATGCCTTCGCTAGAATTAAAAGTTCGCCGTATTGGTGGTTCTAATTATCAAATCCCAGTCGAAGTAAACGAACAAAGAAAACATATTTTAGCGCTTAGATGATTAGTAAATTACGCAAGATTAAGAAATGAAAAAACAATGACCGAAAGACTTGCGAAAGAAATTATTGATGCCTCAAATAATGTTGGGCAAAGTGTTAAAAAACGTGAAAATACACACAAAATGGCAGAAGCAAATAAAGCATTTGCACATTATCGTTGATAATGGGAGAAAGTAATAAAGTATGTCATATATAAAAAATATGCGCAATATCGGAATTATGGCTCATATTGACGCAGGAAAAACAACAACAACCGAACGTATTTTATTTCACACTGGAAGAATTCATAAAATTGGTGAAGTTCATGATGGAGCTGCACAAATGGATTGAATGGAACAAGAACAAGAACGTGGAATTACAATAACATCAGCCGCAACAACAACAAAATGAAAAGATACAACGATAAATATTATCGATACTCCAGGTCACGTAGATTTTACAGTTGAAGTAGAACGATCACTTCGAGTTTTAGATGGTGCTGTTGCTGTATTGGATGGTCAAGCTGGAGTTGAACCTCAAACTGAAACAGTTTGAAGACAAGCAACTAAATACAATGTTCCTAGAATTGTCTTTGTAAATAAGATGGATAAAATTGGAGCTGATTTAGACTATTCTATTAATAGTATTAGAACTAAATTACATGCTTCAGTCGCATCAATTCATGTTCCAATCGGAAGAGAATCTGAATTTAATGGATTTTATGACGTCATTGAGAGAAAAGGTTATATTTTTGATCATTCTCCCGAAGAAGGATTTACTACAATTGAAATTCCTGAAGACATGAAAGACGTTATTGAAGCTAAAAGGCTTGAACTAATCGAACATGTTGCTGAATTTGATGAAGTTTTAATGGAAAAATTTTTAGAAACTGGAAAATTATCCAACGAAGAAATTGTCGAATTAATACGTAAAGGTGTTGTTAGTTCAAGATTTCACCCAGTTTTATGCGGAACAGCATATAAAAATGTTGGAATTAAACACTTATTAGATGCTGTTATTTCATTTTTACCTTCTCCGGTTGACGTTCCTCCGATTAAAGGAATTGATATGGACGAAAATCCAATCGAAAGAATTTCATCCGACAAAGAACCTTTTGCAGCTTTGGCATTTAAAATTATGACTGATCCTTTCGTAGGAAAATTAACATTTATTCGTGTTTATTCAGGAGTTTTAAATTCAGGTTCTTATATTTACAACACAACCAAAGATAAAAAAGAACGTGTTGGACGTCTTTTACAAATGCATGCTAATTCTCGTGCGGAAATCGATTCAATAAAAGCTGGACAAATTGCTGCTTTAGTTGGTTTAAAAGACACAACAACAGGAGATACATTAACAGATAGTAATTCAAAAGTTATTTTAGAAAAAATGGTATTCCCTGAACCTGTTATTTCTTTAGCTGTTGAGCCTAAAACTAAGGGTGATTCAGATAAATTATCTTTAGCGTTACAAAAACTTGCCGAAGAAGATCCAACTTTTAGAGCATTTACTGATCACGAAACAGGTCAAACAATTATTGCAGGAATGGGTGAATTACATCTTGAAATTATTGTTGATCGTTTAAAACGTGAATTTAAAGTTGAAGCAAATATCGGAAATCCACAGGTTTCATATCGCGAAACACTGACAACAAAATCAGATATTGAATCAAAATACATCAAACAAACAGGTGGGCGCGGTCAATATGGACACGTTTTAATTACATTTGAACCTTTAGAACCTGGAAGTGGATTTAAATTTGTTGACAAAGTGGTTGGTGGACGTATTCCGAGAGAATATATAAATTCCGTTCGTCAAGGGATTGAAGAAGCCGCTAAGGGTGGAGTTTTAGCTGGTTATCAACTAATTGATTTTCAAGCCACACTTTATGACGGGTCTTACCACGATGTTGATTCATCAGAAATGGCGTATAAAATTGCTTCATCAATGGCTGTTAAAAGTGCCGGTAAAGAAGATAAGTCAAAAGCAATCATTTTAGAACCAATTATGAGTGTGGAAGTTACTACACCATCAGATTATTTTGGAGATATAATGGGTGATTTATCCGCAAGACGAGGTCAAATTCAAGGAACTGATGAACGTATGGGT
>JAHEYA010000109.1:6350-7559 GCA_023251855.1 Bacteroidota bacterium | reverse complement strand
ACCTGACCCTATGGAAGTTCATGGTGATAGTATTATTGTGAGTATTAACGGAACCTATCCTGCGCAGTTATTCCCTAAGAAAGTTACTGTAACAACCGTTCCTGTTTTGAAATACAATGGAGGTGAAAAAGCCTTGAAACCAATAGTATTAATTGGGGAAAGTGTTGAAGGTGCAGGTACAAAAATATCGAATGAAAAAGGTGGAAATTTTTCTTACACATCTGAAAAAATAGGATACATTCCTGAAATGAAAGTGGCTACTTTAGAGTTGAGGGTTGCTGGTTCAGTAAAGAAAAAAACAAAAGACTTACCTGCTAAAAAGGTTGCTGATGGAACCATTACTACATCTTTATTGGTTAAAAATGATGAAATGGCGTTGATGGCTAAGGATAGGTTTATTAAAACAATTCCACGCACACAAACAGCTGATCTTTTCTTTATAATCAATCAATCTCAGGTTCGACCAACAGAGATGAATAATGAGGAGATGAAGGCATTTAAAGCTTTTGCTGAAGCCGGTATTGCAAAAGGATTTGCTTTCAAAAACATGAATGTATCTGCTTATGCATCACCAGATGGGGAGTTGACTTTAAATAGCAACCTTGCTGAAAATCGTGCTAAAGAAGCAACTAAAGCTATGATGACAATGTTTAAAGAAAAAAAAATGAAGTTGGATGTTGCGACTGATGAAAAATTCTATAACAAAGTTACTACTGCAGAAGATTGGGATGGTTTCAAAAAAGCGATGGAAGCATCTACAATTGCTGACAAAGATTTAATCTTACGCGTTCTATCAATGTATGCTGATGGAGAAACCCGTGAAAAAGAAATCAAAAATTTGTCGAAAACTTATGTTGAGGTTGCTGACAAAATTTTACCGAAATTACGTAGAGCTGTTCTTACTTTAAATGCAGATGAAAAAAGCCGGACTGATGCTCAAATTAAAGCTTTAGCAATATCTAACCCTGATAGTTTATCTGTTGAGGAAATTCTTTATGCAGCCACATTAACTACTGATATCAATGCTAAATTAGATATTTATAAAAAAGCAGAAGCAAAATATGGCAGCGATTGGAGAACGTCTAACAATGTTGGGTATATCTATTTAATGCAGAACAAATTGAATGATGCTGAAACTCATTTAAAAAAGGCAGATGCAGCAGCTGCTAACAATCCGATTGTAAAAAACAATCTTGGTATAGTAGCACG
>JAHEYA010000109.1:0-6340 GCA_023251855.1 Bacteroidota bacterium | reverse complement strand
ATTAGCAAAATTGTTGAATAAAAATGCTGATGGTGCGATGTCGACACTTGATAATTCAACTGAAAAAGATTCGGCAATTGCATTTTATTTAAAAGCGATAGCAGGTGCCCGTCAAGGAAAGGCTGATGTTTTAACTAACAATTTAAAAGTTGCTATTCAAAAAGATGCTTCATTTAAAGCTATTGCAAAGGATGATGCAGAATTTATTAAATTCAGAGATAATGCAGATTTTAAAGCGCAAGTGAACTAATAATTAATTTTTTATAAACAGAAACGTCTCGCAATCTTGCGGGACGTTTCTGTTTTAGCCACGCATCAACTTCAATTTAGCGCATTCATAAATGTTCGACCCCGTAGGGGTCGCTTATATATTTGGTCATACAATTTCTACAAATATTTGACTCCTACGGAGTCAAGTAAAAATTATCTTATCGTTCGAAACAATTCCCTTGAGGAGACAAAAAAAACGCAGACGAACAAAAAACACATTCCTACTAACCCTAATACCATATTCATAAATGTTCGACCCCGTAGGGGTCGCATATATCCATGGACATACAATTTCTACAAATATCTGACTCCTACGGAGTCAAACTAAAATTCTCTTATCGTTCGAAAAAATTCTCCTACGATGTCAAGCAAAAGTTATCTTATTTTTTGAAACAAGTCCCAAAGCACTACTCCTACGCTTACTGCAATATTTAGAGAATGTTTGGTACCAACCTGAGGTATCTCAATAACGTTAGTACTGGCATCAATTACTTCCTGCTGAACACCTTTAGCTTCATTTCCAAAAACAATAGCTAATCTGTGTCCTTTATTAGGCTTAAAATCATTCAACATAATTGCAGATTGTACCTGTTCAATTGCATATACATCATACCCATTTTGTTTTAATTCATTAATAGCAGAAAGAGCAGAATTAAAATATTTCCAGCTAACACTATCTGTTGAACCTAATGCAGTTTTTTGAATATCTTTATTTGGCGGAGTTCCCGTAATACCACATAAATAAATAGCTTCCACTAAAAAAGCATCAGCAGTTCTAAAAACAGAACCTATATTGTTTAAACTTCTAACATTGTCTAATACAATAACAATAGGTGTTTTAGCAGCTTGTATGAATTCCTCAACAGACTTTCTGTTTAATTCTTCGTTTAATAATTTTCGCATTTATTTTGTAGTTTGGAACAGGGTTGGAATAACTTCCTAATATTATCCCATCGAAGTACGAAAAAAATACAAATTTACGAATTACGAAACTACAAAGGTGTTCGTAGTTCGTAGGTTCGTAAAAAATTCGTACTTCGATGGAATAATAAAACAGTAGGACATTATTTCATACACATTACTTATTATAAAAATGTAACACCTAACACTTAATGAACAAAAAATGAGAAAGCAAAGCAATAGTTTGTTTTTTTGTTAATGTTGTTTTGAAAAGTAAAGCTATCAAACTATTACCGAAAAAGTTTTAAAACTTTATATTGATGGTACAAATAGGTTTTGTATTTTTACCATTGATGGCAAAGAACAGAAGTATGATAAAAAGTGCGACAGCAGAGGTGGAAACACCTTTGATGAAACAATACAATACCATTAAGGCAAAATATCCTGATGCATTATTGTTGTTTCGAGTTGGTGATTTTTATGAAACATTCGGGAGTGACGCTGTTAAAGCAGCTAATATACTGGGTATTGTACTTACCAAGCGTGCCAATGGGTATGCCTCCTATATTGAATTAGCCGGTTTTCCGTATCATTCGTTGGATACGTACCTTCATAAATTAGTCCGGGCAGGACAACGAGTTGCAATTTGCGACCAACTGGAAGATCCTAAATTAACCAAAACAATTGTAAAACGCGGTGTTACCGAGTTAGTAACTCCTGGTGTTTCATACAATGATAAAGTACTTGATAATAAAATAAATAATTTTTTGGCCAGCGTTTATCTAAACTCTCCCAATGCAACATCCACCCTTCAGGCATCAAAGGCGAAAGATGGAGGAGTATCTTTTTTAGATGTATCAACGGGTGAATTTTTTGTAGCTCAGGGAAGTCTTGAATACATTGATAAGTTGGTGCAGAGTTTCCGTCCGAGCGAAATATTATTTCAGAAGAATAAGAAAAAATTATTTACTGAAACATTTGGTGCGAAATTTTACAGCTATGGATTAGATGACTGGGCTTTCAGTTCAGAGTTTGGGAACAATCTGTTATTAAAACATTTTGGCACCAAATCACTAAAAGGATTTGGAATAGAAAGTCTTGAACAAGGCATTATTGCTGCAGGTGCAGCCTTGCATTACCTTGCAGATACAGCACATGACCGAGTAAAACACATTACAACTATTTCACGAATTGAAGAAGAAAAGTATGTGTGGCTGGATCGTTTCACGATACGCAATTTAGAATTGTTTGGTTCGCAAAATGATAATGCAAAAACGTTGATCGATGTAATAGATCAAACAGTTTCTCCGATGGGATCACGTATGATGAAACGCTGGCTGGCATTACCATTGAAAGACAAAACACCGATAGAAGAACGTTTAGATGTAGTAGAATATTTTTTATCAAGTGCTGAGGTCAATACCGAAATTATCAAACAGATAGAATTGATAGGTGATTTAGAGCGAATCATTTCGAAAGTAGCAACAGCACGTATCTCACCAAAAGAAGTAGTACAACTGAAACGTGCGTTAACAGCTATTGAGCCGATAAAAACCATTTGCGAAAATTCAAAACACGCGTCATTACAAAAAATTGCGGAACAACTAAATCCATGCAAAATGGTAATAGATCGCATAGAAAAAGAAATTATGCCTGAGCCGCCATACCTTGTTGCTAAAGGAAATGTGATTGCTCAGGGTGTGAATGTTGAATTAGATGACCTGCGTAAAATTTCTTATTCAGGAAAAGATTATTTGCTACAGATACAACAACGCGAAAGTGAACGCACAGGAATTTCATCACTTAAAGTAGCATTTAACAATGTATTTGGGTATTATCTGGAAGTAACCAATACGCATAAAGATAAAGTACCAAGTGATTGGATGCGAAAGCAAACCCTTACCAATGCTGAACGCTACATAACACCGGAGCTAAAAGAGTACGAAGAAAAAATATTAGGAGCAGAAGAAAAAATTCAAGCATTAGAAATACGATTGTTTACAGATTTAGTAATCGGTTTGATGGATTATATTTCGGTGGTACAGCTGAACGCTTCATTAATAGCCAGACTGGACTGTCTCTTATCATTTGCTACGATCGCCAAAAAAAATAATTACGTTCGTCCTCACCTTTTTGAAAACGATATTTTAGACATCAAAGATGGCCGTCATCCGGTGATTGAAAAACAGTTGCCAATTGGCGAAGAATATATTGCCAATGATGTTTATCTGGATAATGAAAAACAACAAATTATTATTATCACGGGGCCTAATATGTCAGGTAAATCAGCACTTTTGAGACAAACTGCATTAATTGTGCTGATGGCTCAAATTGGAAGTTTTGTTCCTGCAAAACATGCGAATTTAGGTTTGATAGATAAAATATTTACACGTGTTGGCGCATCCGATAATATCTCATCCGGTGAATCCACATTTATGGTAGAGATGAATGAAACAGCGAGTATTTTAAATAATTTATCGAACCGCAGTTTAATATTATTGGATGAGATAGGCCGTGGAACAAGTACCTATGATGGAATTTCCATTGCATGGGCGATTGCAGAATATATTCATGAAAATACTTCTGCAAAAGCGAAAACATTATTTGCTACACATTATCACGAGTTAAATGAAATGACAAATACGTTGCATCGTATTAAAAACTATAGTGTTTCTGTAAAAGAAATAGATAATAAGGTATTGTTTACTCGCAAGTTGGTGCAAGGAGGAAGTGAACATAGTTTTGGTATTCATGTTGCGAAAATGGCGGGTATGCCGAAAAAGGTGCTGGATAGAGCGAATCAAATACTTGCACAATTGGAAGGAGAGCGAGAAGGGAAAGAATCAGGAGTGGGGAGTTCGGAGTTCGGAGTTCGGAGTTCGGAGAAAAAAAACAAAAATAAAGAGGGTTTTGTAAACGCTATAAACAATGGGCAAGAAACGGAAAATATGCAATTAAGTTTTTTTCAATTAAATGATCCGGTGTTAGAAAATATAAAAGATGAAATTAAAAAGACGGATATTAATACATTAACTCCGATTGAAGCATTGATGAAACTCAATGAAATAAAGAAGATGATTGGGGCGTGAGTGTGGTGAGAAAATTTATTTCTGCTAATTAAATAATCCTAAAAACAATATTCAAAACTAAATCCTGGAACAAAAGCTCTGCTTTTATAAGTACCTCCAAATTGTGTTTCAATGTTGGTATCAGTACGTTTCATCCCTTCGATGTATAGAAATGAAACATCGAGATGAATTTTTTTAGTGATCCTATATGAAGCTCCGGAAGTGATTCCGATTTTATTTACATCAGGTGTTTCTGGTGTTAAATAACCAGCTTGAACGGGTGTCATATCATAGTACGCTCCCATCCGCACTGTCCACTTATCATTCACCTTATATTGCTCACCAACCCTGAAAATAAACACATTTTTATACATCCGGGCAGAGTGAAGATCAGCAAGTTTATCGGTATTTTGAGCGAAATCAATAATTAATGAATCATATGATTTCCATCCGATATAATTTATATCTACTGCCAATTTGATTTTACTGTTTAACGCATAACCAAAGCCCAATGCAACTACCTGAGGTAATTTTAATTGAGTAGTAAATGTGGTACTTGGAAAATATTCGGCCAATGCTGCAGGAGTTGTAAAATTGGCGCTTCCACCCTTAACCTTAGCAGTTACCTGAGAACGATAATCAATACCGATAGAAAATTTTTCGGTTGCTTTAAAATAAACACCTGCATTAAAGCCGTATCCACTAGCTTTTCCGATTAGTTTGGCTTCTCCATAATTGCCAACACTATCTTGTTTGGGGAAACCTTTGCTTAAAGTAAAATCGCCGGTTGCATAAACAAAGCCAATACCAATACCCAGCTTTTCATTTAATTTATAGGATAAAGTAGGTTGAATAAAAAATGTTTTTAAATCGATTTCACGAATCAAGAACTGACCTTTCCAATCATCAGGCCACTGCAAACGGCTTCCAAAAGGGTTATAAATGCCCAAACTTGCACTTAATTTATCCATCTTTTTAAATTTAAAAACGGCATACAATGAAATGGGTGTACCAATATGAGGTTGGATAGTTGTTGTGTAAGAACCGGGATAAGGCTCTAAATAAATAGTTTTAGGAAAAATGAAACTTGCACCAAATGAAATACCACGCATGGAATCTAAAAATGCTACTCCCCCGGGGTTAAAAAAAACGGTTGCATTATCCAGCACTAAGCCAGTACCGGTATGCCCCATTCCTGCTTGTTTCTGACCCTGCAGATTAACCTGAAAGCCTCCGGCAAATAAAATAGTTGAACCGGAAATAAAAATAATAAGTAGTGCTATATTTTTTTTCAATGTGTTTTTTTATGAATAGTGACTATTTGTTCTTCACCGGAATATTATTCGTGCAAAATAACTTAATTAAATACACAAATCAAAGTTTAATTGGACGAACAACAAATATCATTATCTTTGTTTGCCTAAAAAAAAGAAATTTCAAAACACAGTGTATATATAGTAAAATATAGGAAAGAATCAGTTTTAGGAATTGAAGGAATTGACTTTTATACAATCATAAAAACCTTTTTTAATTTAATTTTAAGGTTCTAGGTTACAAAATAAAATGAGTGCGATTACAGAAATAAAAAAAGATGTAGTAATACTATTTGCGGGTGATTCCGGTGATGGTATACAACTTATAGGTTCACAGTTTACTGCTACATCTGCATTGTATGGCAATGATATAAGTACATTCCCAAATTTTCCTGCCGAGATACGTGCACCACAAGGAACCACAGCAGGCGTTTCCGGCTTTCAGCTACATTTTGGAAGTATTGAAATTTTTACTGCAGGTGATGCTTGTGATGTATTGGTGGTAATGAATGCAGCAGCTTTAAAAGCCAATCTGAATCAACTTAAACCCGGAGGGATTATTATTGCGAACGCAGAAGGGTTTGATACTAAAAATTTAAAATTAGCAAAGTTCGCAGTTGGTGTAAATCCTTTGCTGGATGGCTCTCTTGGAAAGTATGAAGTTCATCAAATAGATATAACAAAAATCACACGGGCTGCTTTAGCCGATTCGGGTTTGGGTACAAAGGAAATGGACCGCTCAAAAAACATGTTTGTATTGGGCTATATTTATTGGATGTACAATCGCTC